>JAKSCO010000291.1 GCA_022360575.1 Bacteroidales bacterium
ACTGGTGTTACTTATGGTCGATTGTCAGATGGAAGTTTCTCGCTGTTAAGTAGTCCTAGTTTTGGCTTTGAAAATGATGATGCTTCTGCATTTGTTTATTACGATGGGGGTGTTGAAATCAATGTTCCTTCGGGAGTATATGCCTCGGCACAGAGTATTGAGCTTTCTAACAATAGTGGGAGTGGAGCAATTCATTACACCCTTGATGGAAGCATTCCTACATCAAGTTCTTTGGTTTATTCCGCACCTATTTCTGTTACAGAAAATACTGTATTGAAGGCACGAATAATTGTGTCGGCTTCAGAGTATAGTATGGTAGAAAATAGATCATATATTATTGGTGCTGATCACGACTTACCTTTAGTGATACTTACCTCTGATAATGCAAATGGAGGTGAATCCATGAAGCTAAATATTGATGGGAGAGTAGAGTTCTGTTTTATCGATGAAGAAGGGAATCGTGAGCTTAATCAGTATGCAGATTTTAGAGTGTCTGGCAAAACATCAAAGAATATCCCTCAGCTTAATGGCAAGCTAGAAGCCAATGAGAGTTATGGAGATGGTGATTTTGATTATAAAATGTTTCCAAATAAAGACTTAGATGAATATAGAGGTTTCTTATTACGAAATGCCAGTCAAGATTGGTCGGAAACTCACATGCGTGATGCTTTCGTGTCTCGATTGTTGAGTACTGATAATTTATCAGATTTTCCTTTCGAAGGTTATCGTCCTGCTGTACTTTATGTAAATGCCGAATATCATGGTATAATTAATATTAGAGAAGATGATGATAGCAACTATATCAAAGACAATTATTCTTTAGCAAGTGGCGATTACCAAAAAATGGGAAGAGATTTTCCAACGTATGAGTTTACTACTGATAGAGATGTTTTGGAGAATATTCTTGATTTTAACGATTATATTAATCTGAACTTTTTAATTGCATATACCAATTTAAATGAATGGGGTTTTGGTAGTTGGAAAGATTTATCTGGGACTACAGATCATCTAATTCATTTCTTTAATCATGATTTTGATGCCACTTTTGGTCTTCGTGGTTTTGAATATGTGCCTTTTGAAGGGATGATGTCATTATATGGATTGGTTCCTTACGAAA
>JAKSCO010000044.1 GCA_022360575.1 Bacteroidales bacterium
GGAACAAGCCACGTTAAGACTCCTGAAAAAACAATAATAAAAAATACGATTACAAAGGTGTGTGGAATTTGTCTCTTTTTTTTCATCTGTTTATATTTTGTTAATTGTTGCTTTAATGCGATTCATTTCTTTTTTTGTGACAGTGTGTTTGCTTTATTGATAAATTACAAACACTAACCGAAAGAAATCCTTTATTAATGATAAAGGATTTTATATTAAGCTGTAAAAATAATCATTATCGAGAATAATAATAGACAACGAACAATTTTACTTAGAAGGAAAAAATGAAATTCAAATAGAACTTATACAGAATTTGAGGTAGTAGCGGTTCTGATTTAAATAAAGATGGCAATTGGTAAGCTGAAAACGAACAATTAAATTAAATACCAAAATATTTTTGTTTTGAATGGGCTCCTAAGCAATGAAATTGTATTGCTAGAAAGGAAAATGATTTTTTGTAATATTTTCAATAGATATCTTATGAAAATCTTTAAATTTGGGGTTTACAGAATGCATCTGAGCTAAGGATGCGACACTCTAATTAAAAATTATGCAAAAGACCAAAGTCTTTAAAAGTAAAAATAAATGCACTAGCGCTTGTTTGAAGGAGTTAATGTTCATTAAAATCAGCGACTATAAAACTAACCTAAAAAATAATGATTACTATAGAATATTTAGAAGAAGAACGTAAAAAACTCTGGGATAGAATCCAAAAGCTCGAATTAAATGTTAAAAATAAAACATCCGATTATGAGAAAGAAGCAAAGAGCGCATCTAGGAAAGCTTCTGAATATAGAAATAGATGTGAAGATTCTAAGGAAGCGGCTTATGGCTATTTAGAAGAGGTTCGAAATAAGTTGATTGAAGTAGATAGTATAATTGAAGGATTAAGAAAAAATGAAGATTATTCTATTGAAAAGAAGGCCTTGATAGACGAAACTCTTGAAAACTCAACTGAGAAGTTATCAGAAATAGGAGAATTAAAAGAAAATTTAGTTAGTAATGTTTCAGAGTTAGAAAATCTTTTTAAAAACCATCCTGAGCTTGCAGAAGAAATAGAACAACTAGAGGAAAAGGTGAATAATTCAGAAGATTTACTAACAAAAGTTTCATCAATATACAAAAACATTTTATCTCGAAAGAAAGAGATTGACAATTTGTACTATGAAATAAATGGTTATACAGAGACGGATGAAGATTCAGGAGAAGAAACTGTAATTGAAGGACTGAAAGACAAACTTGAGAATATTTATGATGATTTAAATTCAAAATTGAAAGAGCTAAAAAGTGATTTTGAAGATTTTCAACTTGAAAAGAATGATATTTTCGATTCTTTCATGACTGAAAGAAATGAATTCTTTAATAGTAAGGAACAAGACTGGACTGAACGATATAATTTTGTGTTAGCAAAAATAAATAGCTTGTTACCTAATGCTTTAACTGCAGGGTTAAGTTATGCATATTCAAGTAAAAGAGAGGGGGAGGAAAAAGAACAAAAAAGTCTTATAACTCGTTTTAATTGGGGGATTTGGGGATTAATAATAGTATCACTAATCCCTTTTGGTGTAAGTATTCATTCTTTAGTAACTGGTATAGCTTTAGAAGAAGTAATTGTACGAATACCTAGATTAGTCCTTGCTATTTTGCCACTTTATATTCCCGTTATGTGGGTAGCTTATTCTGCAAATAGGAAGTTAAATTTATCAAAACGATTAATGGAAGAATACGCACATAAAGAAGCATTGAGTAAAACATTTGAAGGGTTGTCTAAGCAGATTAATGATATTGAAGACTCCGAGACTTCATCAGAATTAAGATTAAGGTTATTGTATAATATTTTAGAAGTTAGTTCCGAAAACCCAGGGAAATTAATTTCTAATTATAATAAATCTGACCATCCTTTAATGGATGCGCTTGATAAAAGTGTGAAACTAGCAAATGCTGTTGACAAATTAGCTAATGTTCCTGGATTATCCAAATTATCAAAAGTTATAGATCGAAAGGCTGTGAAACTAAATGAGGAACAAAGTGAAAAAGTAGGAAAAGGATTAGATAAGTTGGATAAAGTAAAAGCAAATTAACGAAATGCTAACACACAATCATAAGTAATACAGGGTGGGTAGAATTTAAAAGAAAGTAAAATAAATAAACGGTGTGCAGCTTCATGGGAAACTAACCTGCATTCTCCAACTTGCCATAGTGCAACTCGTTAGCTGTAATAATAAAAAACCAACCTGAATATGAAGAAAACAGTATTTATATCATCAACATACATTGATTTACAAGAAGAAAGAAAAGAGCTATGGAAAGCACTTGAAAAATTCAATGTAATTGTAAAAGGGATGGAAAAATTTGGAGCCAGAACTGAAGATGCATTGACCACATGTCTAAACGAAGTTGAACAATCAGATATTTACATAGGGATAATTGGAGTTAGATTTGGCTCTATTGATAAGGCAACTAAAAAATCATATACACAGCTAGAATATGAAAAAGCAGTAGAATCAAAGCAGTTAATTTTGATTTACCTTATTGATACAGAAAATGCTCATGTTATTCCAAGTCATTTTGATATCCATAATCAAGAAAAACTTAAGATTTTCAAGAGTAAACTAAAAGAAAATCATACAGTAGATTTTTTTAAAGATTCAACTGATTTAGTTGATAAGCTAAATCGACAGTTTAAAAAATATTTGAAAAGAAAAGAAGAAGAAAAGAAAAGTACAGATGATTATGAAAATAGCATTAATGTTTTAAATAGATTTTTCCTGACTCCTAAATCAGTTACAGGAAGAGAAATTAGGCTCAGAATTAATTTTGAAGGTAATCCATATCCTCTATCAAAAGAAATTTGCTCAAAATTTGGATTAAGTTATGGTAATACAATTGGGAGTGAAATTAAAGTAATTAAACCTAAGCTTAATCCTTATTTAAATAATCTTAGTTCAATATGTATTGACTCAAAAAACGTGGATACATTTTTAGAACTTGACAAAGCTAAAGAATATGATGTTCTTGCTCGAATAATGTTTCATGAAGAAACCATTAACAAGAAAAGTACAATGTTTATGGATTTTAAATATGAAGTTATGATTGACCCTCCAGATGATTATATGCAAGGTGTTGATATACCAGATCCTTACGCAACATATACTGAGATAAGGAAAGGAGAAGGATGTGTAACTTTAGTTCTTAAGGAAATAACTTCTACAGCCAATACACAATAAAAAACATAATAATTTGAACAGCATAACAAATTAATAAACAAAGTATCGGTTTGATAAGTTTGAAACCCGTAATTGCTACTTTTGCATATACGAGTTGTTGAAATGGAGTCAGTTTTAGCTGATTTTTTTTATTCCTAGCTTTGTAAGTTTTGATAAAAAGAAACTTGGAGTATTGACTATAACAAGATAAATTCAGCAAAAGGATATACAGGATTAACATTCTCGCAGTATAAAAAACAAGTTTACATATCGTTTAATGCTTATTACTTGTTCTATAAAGAACAAGGCGAAAATAGAAAATGTAATTTTCTATTTTCGCGCAAACACCTTGCGTAGGTAAGCGCAAACACCTTGCGTAGGTAAGCGCAAACACCTTGCGTGGGTAAGCGCAAACACCTTGGGCAGGTAAGCCCAAACATCTTGGGTAGGTAAGCCCATTTAGAGAAGTTTGGGAAAATAGGTACTCTGTTTTTCGTGATAAAAGTTGGACTAATACAGGAATATGTGTAAGCTGTGAGCATTACAAATATTGCGAGGGAAACGGAATGCATTTAAAACGAATTGAGGAAGGTGAAAAAATGCTAGCCCAATAATATTTGATGTGAGTAATGGCATAAATATCAAATATTATAGCTCGCTTAAACAGTGTAGCGGATTGACAGGGAATTTCCCTATACAATCCGCTACGTTCTGTATAATTTATTTTATATCTATTCTTACTTTCCAATATATTCATTTAGTGCTTTGTAAAAGCTAAAGCACATTATTACTAGGATGATAGCAAAAGGTAATCCGGTAAGGATAGAAGCTGTTTGTAGGGCGGTTAATCCACCACCTACGAGTAAGATAGCAGCAACTAGACCTTCCATTGATGCCCAGAATATCTTTTGACCTTTAGGAGCGTCATGCCTTCCTCCAGAAGTTAAGGTGTCTACAACATAAGACCCAGAATCGGATGAAGTGATAAAAAAACTTGAAATTAGGATTACGGTTACTATTGAAGCAAACGAGGTAAAGGGGTATTGTTCTAACAAATGATAGATTGCAGTAGCTACATTATCTCCAACGGCTTGAGTGATACTATGATTGCCCAATAACTCTTGATAGATGGCACTTCCACCAAAGACAGTCATCCATAAAAAAGTTAGTATTGTTGGCACCAACAACACACCAGCGATAAATTCTTTAATGGTTCTTCCTTTAGATATTCGTGCAATAAAGATTCCAACAAAAGGAGACCATGAAATCCACCAAGCCCAATAGAAAATAGTCCAAGAGTTTTGCCAATTTTGTTCGGTTTCGACACCTTTATATGAGTTTGTCCAGAAACTCAGTTCAAAAAAATCATATATATAATGACCAATATTTTGCACAAAAGATTTTAACAAAAACAGAGTGGGTCCAACGAATAGAACAAAAAGAAGTAAGAATAAGGCTAGACGAAGGTTCCATTCGCTTAATTTTCTAATTCCTTTATCTATCCCAAGGATTAGAGAGAGTGTTGCAAAAATGGTAATCACTACTATTATTATTATCTGCACAGTGATACTGCTAGGTACTCCAAATAGATAACTAATGCCGGCATTTACTTGTTGAGCACCTAAACCAAGAGATGTAGCTAATCCGAAAAGAGTTGCAATTACCGAAATTATATCAATAATATCGCCAATTGGGCCATAGATTTTATTTCCAAAAATTGGGTGAAAGATGGAACGAATCGTTAGTGGTAATTTCTTATTAAAAGTAAAGAAAGCTAGAGCTAATCCAACAACAGCATACAAAGCCCAGGCGTGTAGCCCCCAATGAAGAAAAGTAATACCCATTGCTGATTTTGCAGCAGAAGCAGAATTATCTGTAGTATTTAGAAAAGGGTTGGAGTTGAAGTGAAAAATTGGCTCGGCAACACTCCAAAATAGAAGCCCGATTCCCATTCCTGCACTAAAAAGCATGGCAAACCATCCCATTTTTGAAAACTCTGGTTTTGCATGTTCTCCTCCGATTCTAATGTTCTTAAATTTTCCAAATCCGAGGAATAGAGCGAAAACCAAAAGGGAGTTTACCAATAATATAAAGAACCAACCAACATGATTTGCCATAAAACTTTGTGTGTTCGAAAACCATTTTTCCATAGGCTTTCCAACAATCAAAGTAATTATAACTAATGTAAATATGATTGATAGAGAAACTATAAAAACTGGTCCGTTAGCTTTAATTCCTAAAAAAGTTTTTTTATCACTTCGTATTTTCTTTCCCATAATATTTTTTATTAAAAGTAGTAACCAATGTTTATGTTAAATCGCATTTCTAAATCAGCATTAGAGCTTCCTTTTCCTAAGGCGTTAGTCCATTCGGAACCTAACCAAGGTTGATCTTTACCTGTAGCAAAATCTATATAAGTGTAGACACTACCAGCGGTAATTAAAGCTCCAGTAACATTCATTAGTGAGTTTTCGAAATTAGACACAGCTTTGTCTAAATATCCAAAATCGTTGTATAGCATTAGGCTTGAAATTGGTCCCCATTTAACAGGAATGGAATAGGATAAGCCTAAAGTATAAATACATGCTTCGGAAGCAACGAGATAAGGAGCTCCGTAAGCAGTCATTGCAATAATATCGTCCGATTCATTTTCGGGATTATTGGGATTGTATTTATATTTTGAGGCCTGTGCTTTTATTCCAAATTTATTGGCTTGTAATTCGTAATGTAAAGCTAAAGCCCAATGATTACCCAATTTTTTTGTATCTAAATTATATAAACCACCAACTTGTCCTGAAATACCTAAGTTATGTTTTATTTCTTTCTGGCCAATGTGGTAAATTACTTTACCGTTGATTTGATTTTCCTCTTTATTACGATGCTCAGGATTTCCATCCTGATCTAAATCAATAGAACTAACATCGTAGGAATAACGATTATTTGAAATGTCAGAGTTGTTGCTAAATCTAAGTTCTTCGGCATTTTTAAAAAAAGCCAAGACGTAAGTCCAACGGTCACCTTTATGTGAAAATTTGAGTCCCATATCATGATCGTCTTCTAGTCCTATATAATAGTTCAAACTAAAAAACCAGCTGTTGGAGTTATATTTAGTAATGCCTAAGGGTACTTGAGTAAGACCAAGTTGAATTTCATTTTTTTTATTGAAATTATAGGCAATCCATCCTTGTTTTAACATTCCTCCACCACAGTTATTAGCATATAACCGGTATTCGGCATTGAGTTTAATACCATGGTAAGAAACGTTACTGTTTATTTTGAAAACATCATAACCAAAATCACCTCCACGTTTCTTTTGTCCTTCTTTCCAGCTAGAATAATTGTAATTGAATCGCAGTGCACCTCCTAAGTTTACTTCAGGCTTATCTTGGGCAAAAGAAAATAAATAGTTAAATAAAAATAATACTATTAAATAATGTTTTGTTTGAAACATAAATAAATTATTGATGAAATAATAAAAACTGCTTTAATTATTATGTTGGAAGAACAATAATACTACAACCAACTCATTGTATAATAAATAAAATTTTATAGAAGTGTAGTGTGTATAAATTTTTCAGAGTTATTTCTGAAAACCAGATATTGAAACGTATAAACTCTTATGTTGTTCTTTTTGTAGATCTTAGATACTTTCATAGGAGCGCAAAAGTAAAAAAAAAGAAGCAAAAAACAACCTTTTTAGGTGATAAATTATAGATAGCAATTCAGCGGACTTAAGCAGTTGTTCAATATAGTAAGATGAAAGAAACTCTGTACCTTATTATTGCTTGAAACACGATGGAAATAAGAAAAATATATAGGATGCTATAATGAGAAAATAAAAAACAACGAACTGCTAAAATGTTGTATGATTAATGGAAGGTATAGGCTTGTTTTATTGCCTGTTTTTGATGAATATTGAATTTATAGTAGAAAAAAGAGTCCTTATAAATAGGGATGAGTCAAGATATAAATCACGGAAAAAATAATAGAGGCTGCCCAAAAAGGCAGCCTCTATTATTTTTTATCAATTTCGAGATTAGAAATTTGGATTAATATCCAATTCACGTTGAGGAAATTCAACATACAATCTAGAGTCAGTAACCTGAATAGGAGCAGAGAAACGAGGATGTGAGAATTCAGATTTCAGTCTAACTAAGTCAAACATTCTACTGTTTTCGCAAAATAATTCGATTCTTCTCTCATCTAATATATCATCAGTGGTAAC
>JAKSCO010000057.1 GCA_022360575.1 Bacteroidales bacterium
CGACAAAATAGTGCCATATCTTAATGCTATGAGCCAAATAGCTCCTGCAGCATATGCCGACTTTGCAAATGATGTTGCCCGAATAATAGAAACCCGAAACGATTTAATTAAAAGCAGAAACAAAAAACCTGAGCCTGTATCGTAACTTACTAAAGTAATTGACAAAAGCCCGGCATTTTCCGGGCTTTTTGTTTTATTATACCTCTTATGTTGTAGTCTGTAGACTCCTTTTTATTTACATCGAAGTCTGAGATTTAATTTTCTTTCTGTTCTTTGATCTCAAAGAACCAAAATCCTTTGAAATCGACAAATTTTGATAATTCTATTTCCGTACTTGCAGCACTAGTTTTTCAATAATGTGTTTGATTCTGATGAATTAATCTAAGTCTATTACTAATTAACAATTATCAAAGATTTCACACCGATTTCAATTTATCCTCCCGCCGGTTATTTAAAAATTTTATGATTTATAAAGGTCTCTTTTATTCGATTTTCACCTTAAAATAAGACCTAAATTTCATAAACAAAATATTCCCTTCTACTTAACAAATTTTATGTAAACCCGATAAATCAAAAATAAAAGAATAATAAAATTGTTTAGATTGTGAGTCATAAATGGGTAATCGAGCTTGTATTGCTCCGCTAAGTTTCGATTTTGCCTATTAAATTCTTTATATTATTCCTCTTATATGTAGTCTGTAAACTACTTTTTATCTACAGCGAAATCATAGACCTTGATGAGCGAGGGAGACATAAATCTATTTTGAAACAATGCTTAAGTGTAACTTTCTAGAATAAAAAAAGGTCATTCAGAAAAACTGAATGACCATAAAAACACAAACGTAATACTTTCTCTATTGAAAAAGTTCTTTTATTTTCTTGTCTAGTGGGGCTCCGGCATTAAGACCTACACCACGAAATGCTACTTTGCCTTCTCTATCTATAAGAATCATAGTAGGTAAAGCTCTAATTGCATATTTATCGAGTACACCTTTCCCTTCTGTGTTGTTTTTGTCGTCGAGAACACTAGCCCAGGTCATTCCGATTTTATTAACCATTTTCTTCCAACGCTTAATATCTGTATCAGACGAAACACTGATAATCTCGAAACCTTTAGCATGGTATTTTTTATGTAATTCTTTTAAATGAGGCATCATTTTAATACAAGAACCACACCATGTTGCCCAAAAATCGATTAATACATACTTTCCACTATACGATTTTAATTCGTACTCTTTACCATGCATATCTTTTAACTTAAAGTTTGGTGCGATACCTCCAATTGACGAATTTTTTAAGGCTACAGCATATTTTTTATATTTTTCGAGATCAGGATTATCAAAAAATTCGAGAGGAATTCTCTCAACAATCGTTTTTACCTGATCTGGCAATAAAACACGATTATAATTAAGCAAATGAACAACGGCAGGTTCGGTAGCATGATCTCTTATGAATTCGTATTTTGTTTTATGCCAATTCGAATCGCTCATTTGAGGATATTTTATTTTGAAATTATCAAACATTTGCTTTGTTTCTGAAGATGCTGTTTTGTTGCGAACCTCATGAAGCACTTCATATAGCTTACTGTGTTCGTCTTGAGGTAAACTTTCAGCTAACTTATCCCATAAACCATCGTATTCGGCTATAAGGTCATTGATTCGCGAACCACTCATCCGGTATTTCTGAATATATCTTCCTATTATATTGTATTTAGAAGATATAACATTTAAATTTCCATTTTCAAGAATTAATGGTAAATACAATCTTGCATTTACAAAATCAAGAACATAACGTCCTTCTTGTATTGATTTACAAGAGTATTCAAAAACACCATTTTTTACATTAATTGTATCTGAAAAAGCTTTACCTGAACGCAACAAAACAACTTTGTCGTTACCTAAGCCAATAACATTAACTTTAAGATTTAATTTGTTTTCTTGTGCATTAACAATACATGATAATGACAAAAACAGTAATACTAATATTCTCATATTATTAAATTTTCTCATGATTATTTTAAGTTTTCTTCAATTTTTTTATCCAATCCAGATGCTCCCATTTGAGTGAATACTAGTTTCCCTTCAGGGTCTAATAATACTACTTTCGGAATTGCATCTACGTTGTATTTTTCAGCAACCTTTCCTTTTTCGCTTTTATCGTCAATAACACTTATCCAAGGGAGCTTTTCTTTTTTACAAGCTTTTTCCCAAGCTTTTTTATTTCCATCGATAGAAACACTTACGATTTCAAAATTTTTGTCTTTAAATTTCTTATACAAACTTTTTAAATGAGGTATAGCTGCACGACAAGGCGAACACCACGATGCCCAGAAATCAATTAATACATATTTTCCTTTTAAATCAGATAACGAGAATTTTTTCCCATCGTATGTTTGTAAAGTAAAAAGAGGTACGCTTTTATCTTTACTTAAATTCTTGTAATTTTTAAGATAATCTCTTGTTTTCTTAAAATATCTGCTATCCTGTAAATATTTAGGCATTTGGTTATAAATGCGCTCAACATCTTCGGGGTTTAAAGTCCATTTTGCCGCATTTAAGATATCAATAAGAACAAAATTATCAATATTAGCTAACATGAAATCTACTCTCATTTTATTAATATCCTGAGGCATTGTAGGATATTTTTTCATTAAACTTGTTATTTTTTCTCGCTGAACAAGCATATCCATCTCGCCTTCTCTTTCTTGAATATAATTGTAATATATATCTTGATCTTCTTTAGGATATGTTTTTATTAGTTTTTCAAATAAACCTTCGAATTCGAAAAGAAGTTCTTTATATTTTGATCCTTTAACAAAAATATTTTTAAACTCGGCATACTGAATATTGTCCATACTGGCAAATACTTCTAACTTTCCGTTGTCAAGAACAATTGGCAAATAAAGTCCTGAATTTATGAATTTAATCATGTACTTATCTGACTTTACGGATTGCAATGAGAACTTAAATTTTCCGTTTTTTACTAAAACTGTATCCGATACTGAAGTATTTCCTAATTGAATAACCGCTTTTTCGTTATTCATTTTTTCGATATTCCCAATTAACTCAAATTTATTCTTATTTGATGTACACGAAACTGTGATTACAATTAGGAATATTAATAGATTTTTAATTTTCATTTTGTAATTAATTTAGTTTTTAAGATTTATTTATCTTGGATTTTGTTTAATTTCTGGATTCATTTCGATATACTTACGAGCAATAGGCAATACAAGTCTTGGGCTGTTTGCCTGTAAAGTATAAGTTTTTCCCTGCAGATCATGAGTAATAGATATATTTGCATTATCGATAAGATTATATCGCTTTATATCAAATAGTCTTAAACCTTGAAATGCTAACTCGCAACGTCTTTCTTTTTTTACAAAATCTAATGCTATTTGTGGATCTGATGTAGAAAGAGTATAATTACTACCCTCGGCAAACCGATACTTTCTTAAATGATTTAATTTATCTATCGAATTTTTTACTTGGTTTAATCTGGCATAAGCTTCGGCTAAAATAAGATATGTTTCAGGAGTAGTATATCCTTTTACCGGAGTTTTGTTATACCACTTACTAGAGAAAAATCCATAATTGAAATCAGGATTAGTCATACTATCAGGGATATATTTTACTTGAAATCTTAAATCTTTAGTTTTATTGTATGCATTTTCTAAAGTCTTACTACAATAAAAGAGAGATGTTGCTGTTGAAGGTGATTTAATTAAAATAGCTTCGGCATCCTCTGAAGGTATCGGATACGTGAATGCTGTAACTGTTTTGTAGTCGATAAGCTCGCTGGCATTTTGCAATGATAAATTTGCATTGTCGATAGCTTTTTGATATTCGCCCATATAAAGATATGTGCGAGCTAGTAAGCCATAAGCCGAAGCTTTACTTGGCCGATAATTAAAGCTATTCTTTTGTTTTGCAGGTAAATTATCAACAGCATCTTTCAAGTCAGTAATGATTAAATCATAAACTTCTTTTACACTTTTACGCGATAAGTCTTCTTCAAAACCAATTCCTGCTCTGATTGGAACACCTAAATCAGAAGCTGCAGTTGTAGGATTATAATGTTTAGCATATAAATTTACTAAAATTAAGTACGAAAAAGCTCTATGTACTTTAGCTTCTGATAATAGTTCTTTTTTCTCGCTTAACGAACCTCCTTCGGAATCCATAACTTCTTTGATTACTACATTGCATTTGTAAACATGAGCATAAAAACTACTCCAATCAGGATCTTCTTCGGCACTATTATATGTATGCTCGGCAAATGTAAAGAGATTTTTCTCATAAGAACGATATAACGAAATTGTGATTGGTGTAAACTTCATATTATCACTCAAAAATACATCTGTACTATAACTAGGTAGTAATCCTATTGTTCCTGATTCAGAATCTAACTGATTTAATAGTAACCGATAATCGTTTGTTTTTGTCGGAATAATTTTCCCTTTAGGAACAATATCTAAGTAATCATCGCACGCTGCTGTAATAATTAACACAACAACAACAAATAAATATTTTATCTTTTTCATTTGTTCTTTAATTTTAAATTAGAAACTAGCTCTTAATGTTAATGAGAATTCAGGTTTTGGTGCAAACTGAATATGATTTGTTCTAGTGTAATATTCAGGATCAATACCTGATTTATTAAACTTTATTAAAGCCAAATTTCGAACCTGAATACCTAGCCTTATATCAGAATTGTTTTTTATATTTAAGATCTTACGAGGTAATTTATATGTAATCAAAAGTTCTTTAAACCTTATGTGCGAAGCCGATTCGACATTTATATTCGCATTTTTATAAAATTCATCGTATTTGTCTAAGCTAGAAACTCCATCTTTCGGAGCAGCAGGTACGTCTGTTTGATTTTCATCACCTGCTTTTTTCCATCTATTGTTCCAATCTTCGTGAATAAAAGCTGAACTCTCGGTTATATTCTTATATCCGATAACCGGAACTCTGAATTTATGTCCAAATTTATAAATGAATTTAGCAGATAACGACCACGATTTATATTCGAAATTATTTATAAACGAACCAAAATGTTTAGGCGATTTGGTTCCTTCATATATTAATACTGAAGGATCAATCAAATCCGTTCCATAATCTACAATCTGATTATTTAAACCATAAGCTCGAGGTGTTCCTATACTTGATAATCCGGCCCAACGGTAACTATACAGATAATCTAAAGGTTTTCCTACTATTGGATTTACTATTTGAGATAAATAGTCCTCAGCAGTATTTCGAGGTGTATCTACCTCTTTTACTTCATTTTTGTTTGTACTGTAATTGAGTGTTACATTCCATTTTAAAGCTTTAGTAAGGATTTTTCCTGTAATGCGTAATTCCAATCCACTATTTTTAATACTCGCATAATTTAAATATACCTGAGGGAATCCATAAGTAGAATTTGTAGCCGATTTGCCTAACACATCAGTACTGTATTTGTTGTAATATTCGATAGAAGCATACAACCTATTGTTAAGCATACTAAAATCGACACCAAAATTGGTTACAGCTGTTTTTTCCCATCTAAGATTCGGATTAGCAGGGTTTTTTATGTACGCAAATAGTTGATTCGTAGTTGAGCAGGTTCCAAACTTAGCAGTTAAAAAAGGACTCGTACTTGTATCTACATTTCCGTTTAATCCATAAGTAGCTTTAAGGGTTAAAGTATTGAATAAATTTGTATTGAAAAATTTTTCTTTATGAATTTGCCAACTACCTCCTACAGACCACAACCAAACATTTTTATACTTATCGCTTTTTCCAAATAAATTGGTTCTATCAAGTCTGGCACTCGAACTAAAAGAGTATTTATCTTTAAAAGTATATCCTACATTTCCAAAATAAGAAACAAAACGATTTAATGGTTGCTTAAACTCTGTTCCCATAGGTAATGAAACTGTGTTACCATTAACATTAGTATACTTATCCTCGTAGTTTGCCGGAGTAGATATTAATGCTTGAGAGTTGTATCCATATTCTCGCATACTCGAAAAATTACTACCTACCTCGCGTACTTCTAGACCTGCAACACCAGCTAAATAATGGTCATCATTTACAATATTTCCCGAATAATTTAATAATCCTCTTAAAGTTTGAGAATAAGTTTTAAGATTTCGTTCTGAATAAATTTCTCCTTTAGGAACATTTAATTCATTCTTAGCAATATCGATAGAGTTATTTACTAGATCGCGAACAAAGTAAGTATTTTCATTATACAGGTTTGTTGATTTAGTATGTCCTGCTTCATACTGATATCCTAACTTAGCATGTAGCTTACTGCTAATATCGTATTGTAGGTTAAGTGTTGTTGTTATATTCTTACTTGCCGAGTTATTATTTTTATTATCGAACTCTTTCTTTAGATTATAGTCCCAGTTGTAAGGAGCTCCTGCTGCAATTAACCTGTCTTTATCAGCTTGGCTATATCCTTTAGGTTGTGTAACATATCCTCCTTCGCTATCAATAATTCTCTGATACCTCGGAAGTTCAAGTAAATCAGAATAATCCACTCCATTGTTTAAAGAATTATTAATAACATAGTTTAAACCAACATTTACTTTAAATTTTTCTGTAAAGTTCATCGACTCAAACAAATCGGTAACAAAACGTTCGGTATTTCTTCCATTAAAAACCGAGCCACGATTGTCATAACTAAACGAAGCTCTGTGTAATGATTTTTCCCCTTTTCCATTAATTGCTAAAGAATATTGTTGTTTTACCTCGGGGCGCATAAATAAGTCTTCAAACTCTTTATATGAATTGTATTTACCAAGAGTTTGTTTTAGTATATTGTATTTCGATTTATCTTTTTTATATTCTGTGATAAATTGATTTTGAGCAATTTTTATTTTAACTGACTCATGTATAAAATTATTGTCTACTCTATGTTTTTCGTATTCAATAAATGATTGTACCGAAGCAAAAGGTAGATCATTTAAATCAGGGTTTGATGCAACCGATACTGAAGATGAAAAATCAACCGAAATGGGTTTTTCAATATTCCTTCCTCTTTTAGTTGTAATAACAATTACTCCATTAGCAGCACGTACACCCCAAATAGAAGCTGCCGAGGCATCTTTTAAAATAGTAATATCTTTAATATCATTGGGGTTAATACTTTCAATTGATCTCTTTATCGGAAAGCCATCTACAACAATTAAAGGAGTTTTATCGGCATGTATTGTACTTTGTCCTCGAATTGTTAATTCTCCTTTAGCCGATGTTAACATTCCGGTTACTTGTCCCTCAATAGACTCTACTATGTTAAAACTTCTTTTTGATTGGATTGCATCTTGCTTTATTTTCCCAAAAGAACCAGATGCTCTTTCTCTAGAAATAGTTTGATATCCTGTAACTACTACTTCTTCTATATCAAAATCCTCAGAAATTAAAATAACATTAAGTTCTTCTTCTTCAGTAACAAAAATTTCTTGAGTTTTAAAGCCAACAAACGAAAATGTGACAATAGCTCCAAGCCCGGATGTTTCTAACTCATAGGCTCCATCTTCGCCAGATACTACTCCTTTATTTGTTTTTCTTTCAACAACATTACAAAAAGGAACAGGTTCGCCTTCATTGCTATATACGAATCCTTTTATTGTAATTTTTTTCTTTTGTTGATTCTTTTTTGGAGCCTTTTTCTTTACAATTAAGATAACATCTTTATCAAATTTGTATTCTAAATTCGTATTATTCAATAAAATATCTAAAACATTAGTAATTGGTTCAGATTCTACGTTCAGGGTAATTGGTTTTATACCTTTAGTGTCTTTTGTTTTATAGGCAAAAACAATATCATATTTTTCATGGAGCTTCCATAAAATTTTATCTATTGTTTGATTCTGAACATTAATACTGACTTTAATGTCTGGTAAACTCATATTAGCTTTAGCTAATAGGGTATTACTGGTTAAAAGAATTAAGCAAGGAAAGAGGGCTCTTAAAAAACGCCGAATTCTTTGCAAAGCTAAAAGCTTAAAAGAAACTAATTTTTGCATAAATTTGTTAGTATTTTAGTATTATTTTTAATACTGGGGTTAAACATAAAGGACAGCTATTCGCAGTAGCTGTCCTTATTTTATAATCACATAGTTATTTTTCAGGTTAAATTTTATTTGGCTAATCTTTTCAATATGCTTTAAAAATGGAGTAATATCATCGTAACGATCAACGCTTATTGAGAAATGTTCGTTTTTTACTTTCTCATTTTCATAAATTATTTTCAGATCATACCATCTCGACAGTGTATTCATAATTTCAACGAAAGCTACATCTTTAAAAACAAATTTCCCTTTTGTCCAAGCTGTATAGATTGAAGCATTAACGTTTTTCTTTGTGTATGTCTTTTTTGTGTTATCTACCTTAAGTTGTTCGTTAGGATCTAATTCTTCATTAAATTTGTCCGAACTAATCTTGATTTTTCCTTCAAGAAGAGTTGTATATGAAAATTCTTCTTCTGGGTAAGCCTTTACATTAAAATGTGTTCCAACAACATCTATTTTTATATCTGAAGTTTGTACAATAAATGGTTGTTTCTTATTTTTTGCAATTTCAAAATAAGCTTCTCCTTTTAAATCTACAATTCTGTACTTATTGGTAAATTGAGATGGGAAACCCAAAGAAGATTCAGAGTTTAACCAGACCTTACTTCCATCGGATAAAACGATAAAAAACTCTCCTTTTTTAGGGACATGAATCTTATGATATTCTATTTCTTGTTTCTTGGGGTTATCTGAATATGTTATTTTTCCCGAATCTAATTTAGCACTTGTAAGATTTGATAGTTTTGTAGATTCTATTTTTCCCAGATCATATCTGGATGAATTATTTATTTCGAGATATGCTAACGATTTTCCAGGAGGGAGTGCTTGCTCAAAACTTACATCTTTTTGTATAGCCGAGTGGTATAAAATTATTCCTCCAAATGTAAGTATAATAAAGATTAAAGCAGCTGCAACCCACTTATGATTATTTCGTGTAAGAAAAAATCTCTTGGGGGGTAAGGATAAATTTTCTTTATGAATTTGTTTAATGATTTTATTCCATGATTTTTGCTGATCAAAAAAACGTATAATTTCTGATCGCTTAGAACTATACGTTCCCTCTTTTAAATGAAAAAATTCATTTAATTCAATATCGGTTGCTTTGTCTGGAGTATTGGTTTTTACAATTGCCTCAACCCAATCTTTAGTTCTTTTTAAACTTTTTTCAACTATATTCATTCTTAGCGCTTAAAAGAAAACAATCATGATTCAATGTTTACTTGATAACACAAGTAGTAAAAAAAAGGGTTAGAGGGTGAATGGAATTCAAAAAAAATAATAAAAGAGGTTCTTTTTATAAAATATAGATTTACGATTCGAATATTTTAGCCAATAATAACAACAAGAATATATTATGTTTTAACATATCTCGAAGCTTCGCATATCCATGCCTTTTTAGAGTTTTTACTGTATTTATTGAAATCTCTAATTCCTCGGCTATTTCCATATTTGTATTTTCATTAATCGCCAACGAAATAATTTTCTGTGTTTGTGTTGGTAATTGTTCAATCGCATTATGTAAAAGTTTATAGGTCTCTTCTTTTGTAATACAAGTATCGAATTCGATATTAGAAATTTTTTCTAATTCGAGTATTTGTGATGAATCTTTTTTCAGAAAATTTAAACTCTTATTTCGAACAATAGTATACAAGTATGATTTGGTTCCTAAAATTGAGCTAAATTTTTCTCGTTTGTCCCATAAAATAATAAAAGCCTCTTGAACTATGTCTTGAACAACATCTCGATCTGATACTTTCTGATATGCATAAACGCAAAGAGAATAATATAACTCATCGTATATTTCTCTAAACGCATTAATATTTCCTGCATTTAATTTCTTAATATGGTTGTCAGACAAATTCATAATCGGGCAAAGATAGAATTATTTTTTCTATATGCATTATAGCAAAGAATTACAGAATAATATATTCACCTGGGTTAGTAAAAATAAAAGAACCATCTCGGGTTATCGAGATGGTTCCTGGAAATTTTGTTAGTAACAAATATTATTCTTTTGTTTGAATACGAGGTTTTCTTTGTCCGAAAATAGAAATTACTTTTTTCTGAATAATAACAGTCATTCTATACATAACTGGAACAATAACTAATGTTAAAAATGTCGAAAACGTCAATCCAAATATAACAGTCCACGACATTGGTCCCCAGTATGCAGCCATGTCTCCTCCGAAATAAATATTAGGATCGTAATTCTGAAATAGTCCTTCAAAATCGAAATTTAAACCTATTGCCATAGGTAACAATCCTAATATTGTTGTAATAGCAGTAAGTAATACTGGTCGTAATCGAGTTTTTCCGGCAGCAACTATACATTCGGTAGCTACATCAATAGGCAGATAATCATTGGGTGCTAATCCCAGTTCAAATCTTTTGCGTTCTTTCAATAGCTCTATATAATCAATCAGTACAATAGCATTATTAACAACAATCCCGGCAAGCGATATGATCCCTATTCCGGTCATAATTATAACAAAATCCATATCGAAAGTCCACAATCCGCCAAAAACACCAATCGTACTAAACAATACACTTGTAAGAATAATTAATGTTCGGATTAACGAGTTAAACTGAGTTACAAGGATTAACATAATTAAAGCCAAAGCAATTAAAAGAGCATTTCCTAAAAATGCACTCGACTCGTCTTGCTCTTGCTGTTCGCCAGTAAATTCGTATCTGTATGATGTAGGCATTTCAAATTTTTCCATTAAAGCTGACAACTGCATATTTATAGTGTTGGCATTATATCCTTCAATAACATTTGAGTAAAGAGTAATTACCCGATCCAGATCTTTTCGACGTATCGAACTAAATGTAGTTGAATATTCGAAATCGGCAACAGCCGAAAGAGGAACATATGTTGGAGGTCCATCACCAAAAACCGGGATTTTCATATTCATCATTACAGGCAGGTTGTATCTGTATTCATCCTTTAATCGTACTAAAATCGGATATTCATCTTCGCCAACCTTAAAGTCAGATACTTCGTCGCCAAACAATGATTGTCTTATGGTGTAAGCAATCATTTGGGTTGATAAACCGTAACGTTGTGCTTTGTCTCTATTAATATGAATTAATATCTCAGGGTTTTGAGTGCTTATATTCATTTTTAAGCCTTCAATTCCATCTATATTATGTAACTCGAGATATGTTTTAACAGTGTCGGCCAAATAAACTAATTTATCAAAATCTTGACCTATTATTTCTAAGTTAATAGGCTTTCCTGTAGGAGGTCCTCCTTCGTCTTTCGATATTTGTAACTCAACACCAGGATATCGACCCGATATAAGCGAACTTAAACCATGCATTATTTGTGCAGTACTCACATCTTTTCCTCGAAACTCAAAATCGATAAAACTAATCGTAATTATTGCTTTATTGGCTTTACTCCCAGCCGAAAAATCCATAGGATCACCTTTCCCTACTGTTGTTAAAATCGATTCGACTATAGGTTCGCCTTTGGGGTTTTTATATTTTCTCAGATAATTACTTACATCGTCTTCTAGTTGATGCATAAAATCATCTGTTCCTGTAATATCTGTTCCTATAGGCAGTTCGGCAACAATGTTTATATAGTTCGGGTCGGCATCTGGAAACAAAGTTATCTCAGGCATACGAATAAAAAACAATGTTATTGTTAATATTAACAAAGCAAAAGTTCCAAAAAAGAATCGTAGCAGATTCTTACCTCGTAACGCAAAATTTAGTGTGCGGCTATACAAGTTTTCGAGCTTTACCAAAAATATTTCTTGAAACCACGATTCGAGTCGACGTAATACCACTACATGTAATAAACCTACTGTTCCGAACAAAATTAGTATGTTTCCGAATATTTTAACTTTTATTGCAAGAAGTAAAAGTCCTGTCACAATTAAACCTACAGCAACTAAAACTGCGCGTTTTCGACGATATACTTTTTGTTTTTCATCTTCTTTTGCTCGAATAAATGTTGCTGCTATAACCGGAATTATAACCAAAGCAACTAATAACGAAGATGTAAGAACTATAATTAATGTTATAGGCATGTATTTCATAAATTCGCCCATAATTCCTTCCCAAAATGCCAAAGGAAAAAATGCAGCTAATGTAGTAGCTGTTGATGCAATAATCGGAATTGCAATTTCTCCAACAGCTATTCTTGCCGCTTCCCAAGGATTATACCCTTCGTCGATAAACCGGTGTATATTTTCGACAACAACAATTGCATTATCAACCAACATTCCTAAGGCTAATATAAGCGAGAACAATACAATCATGTTAATTCGAAAATCGATGGCTCCAATAACAACAAACGAAATAAACATCGACATAGGAATTGCCAACCCAACAAACAAAGCATTTTTGGTTCCTAAGAAAAAGAACAAAACAATAACAACGAAAATAACACCCATAATCATGCTATTTTCGAGATTGCTTAATTGCATCTTAACCATTTCGCTTTGGTCGTTTGTAATAGATATGTCTAAGTTTGCTGGTAGAGTATTGTTGCTTTTTGCTTCGTCAAGTTTTGCATATATTTTATCGGTTGTCGATAGTAGATTTTCTCCACCCTTTTTAACTATCTGTATTGATACAACAGACTCTTTATTTAATCGGGCAAAACTTGTTGGTTCGGTAAATCCATCTATTACTTCGGCAACATCTTTTAGGTATACATTCTTACCATCATCGCTTTTTATAATGATATTTTCTAGTTCTTTTACATTTTCAAATTCGCCAACAGTTCTGATACTACGTCGGGTTTTTCCTAATAAGATTTCTCCTCCCGACATGGATATATTTTCTTGTTTTATAGCATTTGTTATTTCGTGAAAAGATATCTCAAGAGCTTCGAGTTTAAGTAAATCAACATTAACTTTTATTTCTCTATCGTTTACTCCTTCAATTGTTGCTTTCGACACCTCAGGAATACTTTCGAAAACATCTTGTAGCTCCTCGGCATAAAATTTTAATTCTTCAATGCTATAATCGCCCGATAGGTTTATGTTAATAATAGCAAATTCCGAAAAATCAATATCAAAAGCATTAGGCCCCGGGAATTCAGGACCTTCAGGAGGTAATTCCGTTTTTGCATTATCAACAGCATCTTTTACTCTTCGTAATGCATCTTCTAAGTCTACATCAGTATTAAATTCAACAAAAATCATCGATGCATCTTGTGCTGATATCGATGTTATTTCTTTTAATCCTCTAACATTTTCGAGTTCTTTTTCTAATGGTCGTGTAACTAAATTCTCTATATCTTCGGGTGAATTTCCTGGATAGACGGTTTGTACCATAATTTTAGGCCAAACAATTTCGGGGTATAGTTCTTTCGGAAGATGTCGGTATGAGTACAAACCAAAAAACAAAAGAATTAGTGTTAGGAGGTATACCGTATTTTTATTTTTTAGTGCGAGAGTTGTTAATTTAAAATCTCTTACAATATTTTGAATTGTTTTTTTCACACGAATATATTTTTAGTTAGTTGTTATTTTATTGCTATTTGTATTTTTCCCTGTAAAGGATGTTTCTCATAAGTTATACACATACATTTTGATTGCGAACTTTCATGAGTTTCATCAGTGAAAATTATTTTTTGTTTTCTACAAGATTAACTTCAACACCCGAACTTACTAAGTGGTATCCTTTAACTATAACCATGTCATTTAAATCGAGCCCATCTAATACTAAAGTGTTTTCGTCAAATGATAATCCGGTTTTGATATATTTTTTAGCTACAATGTTTTTATCATTTTTGTTATTAACTATGTATACATAATTTCCGCTAATATCTTTTCGGATTGATAACGAAGGAATAACAAAAGCCTTGTTTGAACTAAAATCATTGATTTTAATCGTTGATACAATGTTTGGATTTATTTTCTCGTCCGGGTTATCAATTTCCATCTCTATTTCGAAAGTTCTACTTGCCGAATTAATAACCTTTGACATACGAATGATTGGTGTTTTTATCTTGTAATTAGGTAACGAAGAAAAACTTAGCTCAACAAGCTGACCTTTTCGTATTTTTTCTATATGAGTTTCTGAAACATCGGCTTTAATAACCAACTTATTTAAGTTAACAAATTCAATTACTGGATATCCAGGACTTGCTATCTCTCCTTTTTTAAGATAGATCTGATCGACAATTCCAGAAAAAGGAGCAACTATTTGTGACATTCGCTTTTGAGCATATAAGGTTGCTAATTGCGACTCTAAAGCTTCTTTTTTGCTTTTTGCTGATAAATATTCAATTTCGGAACCAATATTTTCTTTCCATAAAATGTCGAGCTTGTTAAATGTTTTCGTAGCTAATTCTAAATTACTCTTAACCCCTGTTATCTGCTTTTCTATAGCATCAGTATTTAAGGATACCAACAAATCACCTTTCTTTACAAAGACTCCTTCTGATACATGAATTTGTTGAATTCGTCCATTCATCTCTGAACTTATTTTGGCATAATTTTTAGCTTCAACTTCGCCATATGTTATAATGTAATGATTAAATAACTCGGGTTGTATATTTTTTACTGCAACAGGAATAAGTGTTTTATGTCCTCTTGCAGTCATTTTATTTTCTAACTTCCTAATTTTAGCTTCAACAGCTACAATTCTATTTCTTTGTGTAGCAATTTGTTTTACAATTTTAATATCGTTAGGATTAATACTTGAGTCTAATACAGCTATTTCTGTATCTATTTTATTTAATTCTTTTTCGATATTAAATTTCTGATTTTGTAACGAATCGCGTTTTATTCTTAGTTCGGTTAATGTTTTATTCCCTGTGGGTTGCTGATTGCAAGCTGCCAATATGACAATACTTATTATTGTTATTATCTTTCTCATAGTCGATATACTTATTTTTTATAATTCGTTTAATATTTTTTCCAACTCAATTTTTGTTTGAAACAACTCAAACAAAGCATTAATATTCTCTGTTTCTGATTGTAAATACGAATTGTTTGTTTGTGTCAACTCCATACTCGAAACCATTCCCTGCTTATATTTCTGCAATGTATTATGAAATACATTTTTTGATAAATCAACATTCTTAGTTGTTACTTTATATTTTTCTAAAGCATTCCAATAACTAAATCTTAGTTGTTGTTCTTTAATCTTCAGATTTTGTTCGAGCAAGTTCTGATTATTTAACGATTTTTCATATTCGATTTTTGCTTGTTGTACAACTGAGTTGCGTTTAAAACTAGAAAAAATAGGCATATTTAAACTTACACCTACAATATGGTTTATTGTAAAGTCGAAATTCGCTTTGTTTGTCTTATCCTGATAATTGTAAAAAGCAGAAATGTTAGGCAAATATTTTGTTTTTTCTCGTTTCAGTAATAGCTCAGTTACATAAACCTGATTTTTGCCCATCTTGTAACTTACATTGTTGTTCAAATCAAAACTATTATTTATTGTTTTTTCGATAAAAGAATCATAAATCGAATCTAAATCTTGTGTTAAAACAATTTTTGTTTCGAGATCTGTTCCCAATAAAATTTTGAATAACATATAAGAAATGTCAATTTGTCGTTGAATAGTATTACGGCTATTTATTAAATTGTTTAGACTAATTTGTAGCTGATCAACATCTGTTGATTCCAGAAATCCTTGCTCGTGTAATTTTTTTGTTTCGCTTACTAGCAATTCCATATTTTTTAACGAAGCTTTTACAATATTTAAATTATTTTCCAGAATCAGAATCGAAATATAACTA
Organism: Bacteroidales bacterium; assembly: GCA_022360575.1. Lineage (GTDB taxonomy): Bacteria > Bacteroidota > Bacteroidia > Bacteroidales > UBA12077 > UBA12077. Next base: position 15,786 of record JAKSCO010000057.1, read on the forward strand.
TTTAATACATTCGCTTTAGTATTGATAAGTAATTTTTCATAATCTAAATCTGCTATTAACTTGTAAGTTTTTGATGCTTGTAACCCAATAATATATTCGCCACTAAATACTAACTGAGACACTCTTAAACTGTAGGTTGCACTATTTTTTACTCCCAGAGTAAAAGGTTCGGCTTTTGCCATTTTTGGCATTTCGTCAAGTATGTTATTTACATCTAATTTATCAAGCGATTCAAAAATGTAATCATACATCATCATTGTCGAACTATCAGAACCAAAATTTGCTGTTGGTAGAGTTCCTGGTATATGTTGATAGTTAATTTCTCCATTTATCTGCGGAAGCCCTATTGCTGTTGTTTCCCATATCTTTTTCTTGGCTATCTTAATGTCAAGCAAAGCATTTTTTAGTTCCAGATTATTATTTATTGCGTATTCTTGAGCATTTTGAATGTTCAATGATAGCGTACTATCTGTTTGTGCAAAAACAAATCCCGAAGAAACAAAGATTAAAACAGTAATTAAAAGTTTTTTTCTCATGGTGTTTTTTATGTTGCTGAGTGTTTATAATTGGTATATAGTTTTTATTTAGTGTGACAAAAAGACATTCGAGAAAGAGTTTCTCTGATAATATCTTTAAAAATTAGCCTTTGTTTTATTCAAGTATTCTTAAAATATAAGTTCGTTTGTAAAACGGATAAAATAAAAATGTTGTTTTTTAGAGTGTTAATAATTATTATTAATATTTTTTAAAAATATGGAAACTCAACTTATGAAAAAAGTTTCTGTATTCTCGCCAAACAAAATTCATGCAAAAAATGTTCATTTTATTCAATTTTGTAATATTCTTTTTTCTCAGATCATCTATCAATGATATTATCATTGCTTTAACTCATAGAATTACAATAAGTAAACTCTTATTTAGTTAAATTAATCTTTTCGATTAAGTCTTATCTCTTGTTATATCTATACCTCTCTTGACTTAAGATAAATAATGTTGTATATTCATTATGCAGAATATCAGTAGATTAAAAGAAGATCTTTGATGTATTTGGTTTAATTATTTTTATAAATAGCAGAATTACTGCTAATGTCGCAAATAGTAGTTGTTCTGCTAAAATCAATAATAAAAAGAAAGTAGAATGTTCTGGATAAAAATGAAATTGATTCTTCCCTTTTTGGGAATTATTGTTTTTATATCAAATGTAAATAGTCAGGAATTACCAAATAATAATATTGACGATGACAATGATGGTTACATCGATTGTTTCGATAGCGAATTATTTGGGACAATACATTGTCGTGATTTCTATTTTGGTCAACCTGTTCCTAAATGTAGGGCAAAACCTCCAGTTTTAGATACTTTTATTTTAATTGAGAAATATAGAACAAACCAAACTTTGTATCCTATTGATCAGCGTTGTGGTGTCTTTATTGCAGACGTAGGAAACAGCGATTCTTTCTCCGAATTAATTTCTATAGGATCTGGTTTATCAGCATACGACAGATTGTATATATTTAGTGGAGTTACAGGTGATTTGGTTCAATATTTTAATTTGCCTCAAGAATGTCACCCTTTTGTTCAACCTGCTGTGGGGGATGTTGATAATGATGGTTATGCTGATATTTTCTTGAATCTTGCACGACAGGTTTACCGATTTGAGTATAGTCCTTCGCCAGCTACAGGAATGGACACTGTAGGTAATGTAGGTATTTCTACTGCAAATGCCGATTTAGATAGTACTGTATCGTCGGTACAATTAGCTGACTTTAATCAAGATGGTATTCCTGAAGCATATATCGAAAATAATATTTACAATTCTCAAACATTAGAACTTATTATTGATGGTAACACTGTTAATACTGGAGTAATTGGAGGAGGAGGATATGCTCCCTTCGATGCTTGGCCTATAGCTTATGATATTTTTGCTCCGGGCGATATAATTCCTAACAGTGGAGGTTCTGTATTTGGTGACGAAGCTCTAGGTTTGGAACTTATTGCCGGAGATCAAGTTATTATGGTCGATTTTCGCGATAGCTCGTTATCTGTTGGTTTAACAGCTAATCTTACAGGTGTAAATACTAATGCAGATGGTTTTACTAGTCTTGCTGATTTAAATGGAGATCATAGAATTGATATTATTGTTACTTCGCTTAATACAAGTGGAAATGCATGTATTTATGCTTGGGATCCATATTCGGGCGATCAAATAGGAAATACTTTTGAATTAGGCAGCCAAGATGGAGTTGTAAATATTTCAGAATATGGAGGACGTTGCAATATAGGAGATTTTGATAATGATGGTGAAGTAGAAATAGGAACTGCAGGAAGACATTTATATGTTGTTTTGGAATATAATAAGGAGACTGAAACTCTTGAGGAGAAATGGAGTAAACGTACTGGTTTAGTAGATAATTCGGAACGAACAGGAAGTACTTTGTTTGATTTTGAGGGAGATGGATCATCAGAAGTTGTATATAGCGAAGAAGAAAGTTTGTATATATGGAGAGGTAGCAATGGAGCAACTCTTACCGTATTGCCATCTCCTTCGGGAACAAGAACAGATTACCCTTTGGTAGCAGATGCGGATGGAGATGGACAAGCTGAGATTATAATTACAGTTCAAGATATTCCAGGTCCTGATAATTCTGGTCCAGGTTATATTGTAGCTTACAAATCGTATAGAGCCCCTTGGGTTTCGGCTCGCGAAGATTGGAATCAGCATGGATATCATCTAACAAATCTAAGTCAGGATTTACAAATTCCACAAGAACAACAACTAATTGTCGATCCTGCTTTTTCTGCAGACTATAATAGGGTATTTAATGGTTTTTTAATACAAACAACTTTTTTAACCGAGTTTGCTGATCCTACTTACGCTGTAAGTGATATAACAACAGAAAATGTTACGATCGACTTATCTCAATGTGTTAGTCATGACAGCATACGATTTACAATAACTCTCGAAAATAAAGGTGATTGGAAAGCTCCTCGGTGTACCCCGATAGCAATTTTTGATGGCGACCCTTATGCCGATTCAGCAAGATATATAGAGACAATCCTAACCCCAGAAAATGTTGATGCCTCAAATTCTTTAAATGTAACTCATACGATATATGTTCCTTCCGGAACGATTGATCTTTATATTTTAACAAATCATTACGAAGATTCATCCGAAGGAGATACTTTAACTCAACCTTTATCTGGTGTTATTTCGCCAACTTTAGAATGTGATTACATAAATAATGTTGGTTTTACTGTTCCAATAGATAATTGTACTATTTCGAATGAACCTCGTCTAGATTTAGATAGAGATGACAGTGGAGGTATTCCAGGAAATAATTATAAAAAAGCTTTTGGTGTTGGTGGCGAGGATGGAGCAAAAATAGGTGACGATGATATTTTTATTATTGATGATAATGATAGTACAATGATGAGCGCTACCATTACTTTGATAAACAGACCCGACGGAACAAACGAATATTTACGACATGCTAACCAAGGAGATACTGTAAACAATGTGTTTATTTCAAACTATAATTCGACTACGGGCCAGATAACGTTAACAGGAGAAGCGATATTATTCGTTTACGAAGAAATATTAGAAGGGATCGAATATTATAATACGCTTAACAATTCGTTAATAACAGACGTTCCTCGAAGAGTAGAGGTTATGGTATCAGATGGAATAGACTCTAGTAACATTGCCATTGATACTGTACTGATAGAGTTAGATCCTTTTTTAGATTTAGATTTTGACAACTCTTCGGGTTTAATAGGAGATGATTACCAAGCAACATTTACTGAAAATGCTAATCCTATAAATATTGTAGATGCTGATGTATATATCGAAACCAATGATTTAGACATACAAACAGCCTCGATTAAGCTTACTAATATACAAGATGGTAGTGATGAAGGTTTGTATATTATGGGTTCGTTACCATCAGGAATTTCAGTTACTACCGAATACGAGAGTAGTGTTGGTATTTTGGTACTATCAGGAGCTGCATCTCCTGCCGATTATCAAACAGCATTAAGACGAATCTTTTATGCCAATAGTTCAAATACTCCAAGTACTGTCGACAGAATTATTGACTTAGTAGTAACTGATATTTACCTTGAGAGTTTAACGGCTTCATCAACAATATCAGTTGTTGCTGTAAACGATGCTCCCGAAATAACAGGCCCTTCGGATAGTTTATTTTACAACCAAGGACAAGATGAAATTAATATTGTTGGATACGACTTTATTGTTGATGCTGATGATACACAAATAGAAAGTGCCCAAATTTCTATTACAAATAATTTCCAGAGCTCTGAAGATTCGTTATATTATACCGATGCCAATGGTATTAGTGGTACTTATAACGCAGCAACAGGAGTATTGTTACTTTCAGGCACAGCAACTTCAGATCAATATCAGGTAGCAATAGCTAATGTTACTTATAAAAATACCAATACAATAAATGCAAATTCGAACAGACGATTACTTACCATAACTGTAAACGATGGAGATGATAATAGTGATGCTTATAATCGGGAGATATATATAAATGTAAATCCGGTTATTAGTTCATCTAATATAGTTAATATAAATAATGGTGTAAGCAATGTTATTACTGTGACTTCAACCGACGAAAATACAGATGATACAGAAACATATAGTATAAGTGGAGGAGCCGATGCCTCTGATTTCAGTATTAATGCAAGCTCAGGTTTATTAACTCTGAACAACCCGGCAAATTATTCCAACAAAAGTTCATATGTTGTTCAGGTTACTGTAACTGATCAAGGAGGCTTAACAGGGGTGCAATCAATAACTGTAAATGTTAATGCCCCCGGAAATAATAGCCCTGAGGTAAATGATTCAACTATAAATGTTAATGAGAATGTAGCAAATAACGATACTATATTTGATGCTAATGATGCCAATACAGGTAACGATACCGATAGTGACGGACAAACATTAACTTATTCGATTATTGCTGGCAATAGCAGTAATATTTTTACAATTAATACTTCTTCGGGAGTAATAACGATTAACGACAATACAAATATTGATTACGAAACAACACAACAATATTTATTAACAATAATGGCTACTGATAATAATGCAACACCAGCTTCGGACAATGCTGTTATCACTATAAATATTGTTAACATAAATGATAATTCACCATTAATTTCTGATGATGTTGTGAGTATAAGCGAAGATATTACAAACGGAACAGATGTTATTGATATCAACGATGCCAATACGAATAACGATACCGACTTAGATAACGAAGCAATAAGCTATTCTATTCAATCGGGAAATACAGACAATATTTTTGCCATAAATAGTTCTTCGGGAGAAATAACTATTAACGATAATACAAATCTGGACTATGAAACAATGCAACAATTTGTATTAGTAGTTAGAGCTAGCGATGGATCAAATACAAACGATGCTTCAATTACTATAAATGTTGTGGGTATTAACGATAATAATCCATTGTTAAACGACACAACAGTGTCGCTAAACGAAAATGCAACAAATACAAGTATTGTACATAATTTAAACGATGCCAACACAAGCAACGATAATGATATTGATGGCGAAGCTTTATCTTATAGTATTATTGCCGGAAATTCGAATGGTATCTTTACAATTAATTCAACAACAGGTGATATTATTGTATTAGATAGTTCATACCTCGATTATGAAACAGTACAACAATTAGTAATTGATGTTCGTGCCGACGATGGAGAAAATACTGATGATGCAAGTGTTACTATAAATATCACAGATTTAATCGAAAGTGCTACACTAAATATCGATGCTGTTTCGGATACAAGTATAGATGAAAATACAGCTTATGTTTCGGATACTGCAATTTTAACTGGAGTTCCTATCGGAAATATAAGCTATTCTTTAGGCGGAAATGATGGAGATGATTTTACCATAAATGCTACTAACGGGCAAGTGAGTATGGTAGCTCGCGACTACGAATCTCCAGTTGATGACAATGCAGATAATACTTACGAACTAACAATAACAGCCACTGATGACGATGGCAATAACGACTCTGAGAGTTGGATTGTACAAATACTTGATGTTATCGAAACAGCTACATTTACTATTAATTCAATTAGTGATACATCGATAAATGAAAACGAAGAATACTTAAGTATTATTCCTACCATAAATGGAAATTATATTGGTAATTTAACCTATACATTAAGTGGTGTTGATGCTGATAATTTTACGGTTGATGCCAGTTTGGGTCAGGTAAGTATGATAGCTCGCGATTACGAAAATCCGGTTGATAATAATCGTGATAATCAATATGAGATAACATTAACTGCAACTGACAACGACGACAATAATACTTCGGAAAGTTGGATGCTTACAATTTTAGCTGTAAACGAAAGTGTCCCTTCTGCAAATAACGATACTATAGATGTTGATGAAAATACTACAACAAATTATAATGTAATAGAAAATGATGAAGATTTAGAGGACTTGCCTCTGGTGTTTTCTATTGTTAACACTGTAAATAGTGGAACATCAACATTAAACGAACAAGGTGTGCTTACATACATTCCTAATACCGATTTTATTGGAACTGATTCATTAATTTATAGTGTATGTGATGTCGATAACGATTGCGATAATGCTAAAGTTATTATTCAGGTAACAGATATAAACGAAGCTCCCGTTGCTGTTGATGATACTTTTAATATTGCTCTAGGCGATGAATTATCGGGGCATAATTTGTTAACAAACGATTTCGATCCTAATGGCGATAGTTTGATAATAAATACCACTCCTACTTTTGAACCATCGCAAAGTAGCCTAACAATTAACTCCGACGGAACATTTGTTTTTATGTCCGAAACATCGGGAATCGAAACTTTTGGATACGAGGTGTGCGACGATGGCACTCCTGTGTTATGTTCAAGAGCCAAGGTTTCGGTTGTTATAGCCGATCAAGAGCATGAATTGTATGATGGATTTTCGCCTAACGGAGATGGAGTAAATGATGCATATGTTATTCCTTGGTTAAATAAGTACGAAAAAGTTAGCATAAAAATATTTAACCGATGGGGAAATGTTGTTTATAACGAAGATTTATATAAAAATAATTGGGATGGGAAATCGAATGTAGGGGTTAGTATAGGTAAGGAACTACCTGTTGGAACTTACTATTATATAATTCATATACACGATAAAAACGAGAAAATAGATGGTTTTGTTTATTTAAATCGATAAATCGGATGAATATTAAAATACATAATGTAATTAAGTATATTTTATTATTGTATTTTTCAATCAATAGTCAATATCTAGAAGCTCAACAAGAGCCTCAATATACTCAATATGTTTTCAATACTTTGTCGGTTAATCCGGCATATGCCGGAACTCGCGATGCTATGAATGCTTTATTGTTAAGTCGTATACAATGGGTTGGAATCGAAGGAGCTCCCCGATCGTTCGACTTTACAATGCATACTCCTTTTAACAAATATAAAATGGGACTAGGTGCATCTATCGTGTCCGATTCGTATGGTCCTGTCGATAATTATTATATAAATTTTAATTACGCATACAGAGTTAATTTAAACGAAAATCTGATTTTGTCAATGGGTATTCGTGGAGGGATTTATAACTATTATGTAGGATTAAAAAGTTTAAATATTGAGCAAATAGATCCTACGTTTGTAAATAATGTGAATAAAATAATAAGACCCAATGCCGGATTAGGCTTTTTCTTATATGCTAAAGATTTTTATGCTGGTCTTTCTATTCCCCGATTATTCGAAACCGACTTAAATAATTCCTCAAGCAGTTCGGATAAAAGCCAACAAACACGACACTATTTTTTAATGGGAGCATATATCTGGGAAATAAATAACGATTTCAAACTAAAACCATCTGGTTTGTGTAAGATAGTACAAGGATCGCCCATATCGCTTGATATTACTGTACAAACATTGTATAAAGACAGATATTGGTTCGGAATAAATTATAGAATAGGCGATGCTTTAGGGGTTTTAATCAATGTACAAATAAACAACCAAATTACGATTGGATATTCGTATGATTTCTCAATATCCGGATTAAGGACATTTAATAATGGAACTCACGAAATTCTGCTAAGCTATGATTTTAATCGATTTATGAAAAAGAAAATGAAATCACCACGTTATTTCTAAAGAAAATTATAAGCACATGGAAACAAATAATAAATATCATAAAATCGGATATAAATTACTGATTACAATTGTATTTTGTATTTTGAATGTTTGTTTCTCGCAAGCTCAGACTATTTATAAAAATAAAATCGATAGCCTATATGTAGTTGTTCGTATTAAGATAGCATCTAGGGCATTCGACAATTATTTCTACTCTAAAACTATTCGCAACTTAGAACCATTGTTCGAAAAAAATTATCTGCCCGATTCGGCAAAAGTACTATTGGGCAAATCGTATCTTAAACAAGGAAGAAGTAAACAAGCGGCAATTGTTTTTTCGGTAATTAATTTATCTTATTTATCCGAAGACGAGTTTTTTATTTATACCGATATATTAAAAAAATCGGGGCGATATTCGAAATTAGATTCGATATTAAACGACTACATAGAAATAAATACCGAAAGTATAAGAGCTCAAAACGAAAAGTCGAATCTTTTAGATATAAATAAAATCATCAGCAAAGAAAAATACCGAATTAGTAAAGTGAGTTTTAATAGCAAATCGCCCGATTTTGGGGTATTTGTTCTTGATAATCGACTGATATTTACATCGGGTCGAGATATTAATACAATTATTCGCTATGAGTATGGTTGGGACGAATCGCGATGTTTAAATCTCTACGAAGTAGATATAAAAGAAATAGAATACTCGTCAGTAAGAATATTTCCAAGTATGTTTCGTTCGAAATTTCACGATGGACCAATATGGTTCAATCAAGATCAAGACGAAGTATTCTTAACCCGAAGTTATTCTAAAAAATCCCCTTTAGGGATTTACAATTTAAAACTGATGTACTCGAAAAAAAATCTCGAAGGAGAATGGAGTAAATTACAAAATTTACCATTCAATAATCTGACATATTCAACCGGACATGCTTGTTTGTCGGTAGACGAAGATAAGCTATATTTTTCGTCGACACGATTTGGTGGCAACGGAGGAGCTGATATATGGTATGTCGAGCGAAAAGGCGATGGCTGGAGCGAACCAATTAATATGGGCGACGATGTTAATACCTCGGGCGACGAAATGTTTCCTTTTATCGACTCGAAAGGGATACTTTATTTTTCGTCGAATGGGCATTTAACTATAGGTGGCTTAGATCTGTTTTCAGCTCAGAAAAAAGGAAATCGTTATATGGTCGAAAATATGGGATATCCACTAAATAGTTCAAACGACGACTTTGGAATCTTTATTCTGAAAGACGGTAAAAGCGGATATTTTTCGTCTAATCGATTTGATGATGATGATATTTACCATTTTGAATATCTTGAAAAAGAAACTCTGATAAAAAAAGAATAACCAATTATTTTTAGTATTAAGATACAAGATATTAGATATAAGTATCAAGACATAAGACACATGATATTAGACCTAAGTAGTAAGATATGAGTATCAAGTACAGAGAGTGAAAATTATATAAATTGAAGTCGGAACTTAGCCGGAGCGGTTTCATGAATCGAAGATGAATAAACTTCGATTAGCAGGGGTAATTTATAATCGATTTTTGTGTCGAATAATTTTTTATTTATATTTAACAAAATTTACAAGTTGTATTTTCCGTACGTAAAAAATGTTATCAACATATTAATTTTATTATGAGAAAAATTTTAGACAAGTATTTTAGGACAAACTCATGGCTCATATTTATTATAATTATAGGTCTATACTTTATAGCACTTGGGGTTGAGTTTAAATATATATTTACCGAAGATTTTTATTTAGATGCATTTAAAGGACAAAATAATCTCGAAAATATTTACGAATTTATTGCTAAAGACAAAAGTTCAGAGTGGGTGAATTTTCCTATTGTCTTAATAATTGTTTTAGTCCCAACCTTAATAATTGCTTTTATATTAAATTTAGGAGCTGCACTTAAAGAATATAAATTTCGATTTACTAGTTTATTTAAAATAAGTCTTAAAGCACAGATGGTTTTTGCAATAAACTATCTTGTTATTACAATATTAAAGGTGTTTAATTTGCTTGATAGACATTATGATAATATTAATAATAATTATGATTTTCAGTCTTTGCTTATATTTTTTAAAGACAAGAAACTTCCACTAACAGTTAGATATTTTCTGCAATACATAAATATTAGTGAAATAACATATATTTTACTTCTTGCTTATGGTTTTTCTTGGTTGTCAAAACAAGCATATTCAAAATCACTAGGGTTTGTATCTATATTTTATGGAATAACCATGTTTATTTGGATCATATTTATAATATTCATGCAAATTATAGC
>JAKSCO010000231.1 GCA_022360575.1 Bacteroidales bacterium
GCATTGCAAATACTTACTTTGTATAATGCAATAGCAAATAACGGGAAGATGGTAAAACCAAGATTTGTCGAAGGGCTCATGTATCATGGTAATTGGATAAAAACATATAATACTGAAGTTATAAAGCAAAGCATTTGTTCGCGAACAACATTACGAAAAGTTCGCAAAATGCTGAAAGGAGTAGTCGAAAGAGGAACAGCTAGGAATTTACAAAACGAAAATTATAAAATTGCCGGAAAAACAGGAACTGCTCAGATAGCCGATAAAAAAACCGGGTTTAGAGATAAATCCCGAATAAGTCATCAAGCTTCTTTTGCAGGTTATTTTCCTGCCGATAATCCTAAGTATTCGTGTATTGTTGTTGTTAATGCTCCTTCTAAAAATGTGTATTATGGAAATTTAGTGGCTGGTCCTGTTTTTAAAGAAATTGCAGATAAGGTATATGCTACTAATTTTGAAATGCACGAAAACTTAAATATTAAAAATCGAAACATCGACGAAAAAATAAAAATACCATATACAAAGAATAGTTATAAAGATGAATTAAAGTATACTTTAACTAATCTGGGTATTAAGTTTAATGATCAAAAAGCTTTTTCTGATTGGGTTTCTACAACAAAATTAGATTCTTGTGTTAATCTGTTAAGTAAAAAAATAAAAAGTGATTTAATGCCCGATGTTAAAGGAATGGGTGTTAAAGATGCTATTTATATTCTGGAAAATATGGGATTAACAGTTGATATTGTAGGTAGAGGGACAATTTTAAAACAATCAATAAGCCCGGGATCGAGAATTAGAAAAGGGGATTTAGTAAAATTAGAAATGTCATTTAATTAAGGGAAGTGAAAAATTTAAGCGAAATAATAAAATCGATAGATACTATTGAAATAATAGGGAATACAGAAATCTCTGTTACAGATATAGTGTTTGACTCGCGAAAAGTAATAAATGATTGTGTTTTTGTTGCAACAAAAGGAACTCATGTCGATGGGCATCAATTTATATCAATGGCCATTGATAAAGGAGCTAAGGTTGTTGTTTGTCAGGATATTCCTTTAGAAATATCTGCCGAGCTTGTATATATAAAAGTTGAAAACACAACAAGAGTATTGGGACTAATGGCTTCTTTGTTTTACGACGAACCATCGTCAAAATTAAAGTTAGTTGGAATAACAGGAACTAATGGAAAAACAACTACTGTTACATTATTATATAATCTATTTAAGAAATTAGGATATAAAGTAGGATTACTTTCGACTGTTCGAAATTATATTGATGATAAAATTATCGAGGCAACACATACAACACCTGATGCTGTACAAATAAATTATTTGATGAGTAAGATGGTCGATAAAGGTTGCCAGTATTGTTTTATGGAGGTTAGTTCTCATGCTATTGATCAAAATCGAATCGAAGGTTTAAATTTTGCAGGTGGATTATTTACGAATATAACACACGATCATTTAGATTACCATAAAACTTTTTCGGATTATATAAAAGCAAAGAAAAAATTCTTCGATAATCTCAAACCCGAGAGTTTTGCTTTAATAAATTCTGATGATAAGAATGGTAATATAATGGTTCAGAATACCAAAGCTCAAATAAAGAAATACTCAATAAATTCATTTGCCGATTTTAAAGCAAAAATTATAGAGAGCCATTTTGAAGGATCTATGTTAAATATTGACAACACCGATGTGTGGTCTTATTTCGTAGGTCGATTTAATGCATATAATATTTTAGCTGCATATTCCATTGCTATAATGTTGGGCTTTGATAAAAGAGAAATACTAACATCTTTAAGTGAATTAAAACCTGTCGAAGGGAGATTTGAAACATTGCGTTCAAAAAACGGAATAACCGCAGTAGTCGATTACGCTCATACTCCCGATGCTTTACAGAATGTTTTAAATGCAATAAACCAAATACGAACCGACGATCAAGAACTAATTACTGTAGTTGGAGCTGGAGGCGATCGAGACAAAACCAAACGTCCCCAAATGGCCAAAATTACAAGCGAAAATAGTAACAAACTAATATTAACATCCGACAATCCTCGGACAGAAAATCCAGAAGAAATTCTGAATGATATGAAAACAGGGATTGCTAAGGAAGATTTGAAAAGAGTATTGTCTATTACCGACAGAAAAGAAGGAATCCGAACAGCTTGTCTATTAGCTAAAAAAGGAGATATTATTCTAGTAGCAGGCAAAGGTCACGAAACCTATCAGGAAATAAATGGTGTTAAACATCATTTTGATGATAGAGAAATAATTAAACAAATTTTTAACGAATTATATAACTAAGGGTATTATGCTTTATTACTTGTTTGAATACTTAGAAAAATTCGATGTTCCTGGCGCTGGTATGTTTCAATATATATCATTTCGTTCTGCGTTTACAATAATTACGTCTTTAATTATCTCGACAATTTTTGGAAAAAGAATTATTGATTTTTTAAGGAAACAACAAATTGGCGAAGAAATTAGAGATTTAGGACTAGAAGGACAAATGTCTAAAAAAGGAACTCCAACAATGGGAGGAGTGATTATTTTAGGTTCAATTGTTATACCCACTTTATTATTTGCTGACATATTAAATATATATGTTATTCTGATGTTGATAACAACCGTTTGGTTGGGAGCAATAGGTTTTGTTGATGATTATATAAAAACATTCAGAAAAAACAAAGAGGGTTTAGCCGGTAAATTCAAAATTATCGGACAAGTAGGACTAGGTTTAATTGTCGGAATAACTCTTTACATGAGCGACGATGTTGTTGTGCGCGAAAAAGTAAATAGTGAAATACAAATTTCAGAAACAAATAATTCTAAAGAAGATATAGTAAAATGGACTGATGTAAAATCAACAAAAACTACTATTCCGTTCTTTAAAAATAACGAATTCGATTATGAGTATTTAGTTGGATTTTTAGGTAAATACAAAAAGGGTGTAGCTTGGTTTGTATTTGTTATAGTAGTAATAATAATAGTTACTGCTGTTTCAAATGGGGCAAATTTAACCGATGGACTAGATGGCTTAACAACAGGAACTTCGGCGATTATAGGAGCTACGTTAGGTGTTTTAGCATATCTGGGTGGTAATGTTATTTATGCCGATTACCTTAATATAATGTATATTCCTAACTCTGGCGAATTGGTTGTTTTTATTAGTGCTTTTATCGGATCAACAATTGGTTTTCTTTGGTATAACTCATTCCCAGCTCAAGTATTTATGGGCGACACGGGAAGTCTTTCTTTGGGAGGGATTATTGCTGTTTTTGCTATCATTATCCGAAAAGAACTACTAATACCTGTATTATGTGGAATTTTCTTAGTCGAAAATTTATCTGTAGTAATGCAGGTGTCGTACTTTAAATATACCAAACGAAAGTTTGGCGAAGGAAAAAGAATCTTTTTAATGTCCCCACTTCATCATCATTATCAGAAAAAGGGATATCCCGAACCCAAAATCGTAATGCGGTTTATGATTGTGGGAATATTATTGGCTGTAATAACAATTGTTACTTTGAAAATTAGATAAATAAATGAATAAAAGAATAGTCATATTAGGTGCTGGCGAAAGTGGAGTAGGGTCTGCTATTCTTGCTCAAAAAAATGGGCATGATGTTTTTGTTTCCGATTTCGGAAAGATAAAGGATAAATACAAAAAACAACTCAACGATTACAATATAGCTTGGGAAGAACAAAAACATACCGAAAGTCTAATTTTTAATGCAAACGAAATAATTAAAAGTCCAGGAATCCCCGAAAATGTCAAAATTGTAGAAGAGGCTGTTGAAAAAGGAATTCCTGTTATTTCCGAAATCGAATATGCTGGTAGATACACCAATGCTTATAAAATTTGTATTACTGGAAGCAACGGAAAAACTACAACTACGACTCTCTTGTATCACATCCTTAAAAATGCAGGAATTAATGTTGGTATTGCCGGAAATGTAGGGAAAAGTTTTGCTCGACAAGTTGCCGAAGAAGAGTTCGATTATTATGTAATTGAGTTAAGTAGTTTCCAGCTAGATGGGATGTTCGATTTTAAAGCCGATATAGCAATATTAATGAATATAACTCCTGATCATCTTGATCGATACCAAGATATGCAGGGCTATGTTGATTCTAAGTTTAGAATAATTCAGAATCAAACAGTAAATGATTTCTTTATTTATTGTGCCGATGACAAGATTACGCAAAACGAGTTGAAAAAGTACGATATAAAAGCTATTCAACTTCCGTTTTCGCTCTTAAAAGAGCAAACAGATGGTGCATATGCTCAGGGAGAAATCCTTAAAATTAAGTATAAATCAAACGAGCTAAATATGTCAATAAAAGAACTAGTATTAAAAGGGCAGCATAATACGTACAATTCTATGGCTGCCGGAATTGCAGCAAAAGTTCTTAAGCTGCGTAAAGAAGATATTCGTGAAAGTTTAAGCAATTTTCAAGGAGTAGAACATCGTCTAGAATTTGTCTTAAAAGTTCATGGTATAGAATTTATTAACGATTCTAAAGCAACCAATGTAAATTCTACTTGGTATGCTCTCGAAAGCATGCCCGATAATGTAATTTGGATTGCCGGAGGGGTTGATAAGGGTAATGACTACTCTATTTTAGAAGATCTGGTATTTGAAAAAGTAAAGGCCATAATATGTCTTGGGGTCGATAATGCTAAAATTCATAAAGTTTTTGGCGAGTTGGTCGAGACAATTGTTGATGTTAAATCGGCCGAAGAAGCCGTAAAAACAGCTTATTATCTTGCTAAAAAAGGCGATAATGTATTATTATCTCCTGCTTGTGCTAGTTTCGATTTATTCGATAATTACGAAGATCGAGGTATGCAGTTTAAAAAAGCGGTACGAAATTTATAAATAATTAAAAAACATTAAAATCCACGATATTATGAGATTAAAAGAAATCTTGTCTAAATATTTTAAGGGTGATAAAGTAATATGGGGAGTGATATTTGCTCTTTCTGCATTTTCTTTATTAGCTGTTTATAGTTCGACAGGAACTCTTGCTTATAAATATCAAGGTGGAAACACTGCTTATTATATAATAAAACATTTTGTCTTGCTTGCTGTTGGGATAGGGGTAATATACCTTACTCATTTAATCCCTTATAAATATTATTCTGGTTTGTCCCAGTTTTTCTTATACCTATCTATATTTTTGTTAGCAATAACTTTAGTAATGGGAACAAGCTTAAATCAAGCCTCGCGTTGGCTTACTCTTCCCGGATTAGGTTTTACAATACAAACTTCTGATTTTGCAAAATTAGCTCTGATAATGTATATAGCTCGTGTATTATCTATGCGTCAAGATGAGGAGAAAATAAATGATCTAAATGGATTTATTGTAAATCTAATCCTGCCGGTTTGTGTTATATGTGCATTAATTATGCCTGCCAACTTGTCAACAGCTCTTTTGTTGGCAATAACTTCTTTTATCCTAATGTTTATTGGTCGGGTAAAAATAAAATATTTAGCAAGTATTGCAATTATTGGTTTAATGGCTATAGCTCTCATTTTTGCCGGGATAAAACTCTCGGGTAAAAACGTAGGACGTTTTGCTACATGGGAAAAAAGGGTTGAAAGCTTTATTAGTGGCGAAAGCCAAGATAACTATCAGGCAGACCTCAGTCGAAAGGCAATTGCCTCGGGAGGATTCCTAGGTAAAGGACCCGGAAATAGTATTCAACGAAATTTTCTCCCTCACCCTTACTCCGATTTTATTTATGCTATAATTATCGAAGAGTATGGTTTTGTGGGTGGTGCATTAATTTTATTCTTGTATTTATTTTTATTATACCGGGCAGGTGTGATTGTTCGAAAAAGTACTCGTACATTTGCAGCCTTTTTGGCCATAGGTTTAACAATTAGTCTAGTTTTTCAGGCTATGGTAAACATGGGGGTTGCGGTTAATATTTTTCCCGTAACCGGACAAACTCTTCCCTTGGTTAGCATGGGAGGATCGTCTATTTTATTTACAGGAGTTGCCTTTGGTATAATTCTTAGTGTTAGCAGAAGTATCGAAAAAGAAGAAGAAAATATTTTACAAACAGAAAGTAATATCGAATCAGTAGAAGATGACAATGAGTAAGAATATAATTATAAGTGGAGGAGGTACAGGAGGACATATTTTTCCTGCAATTTCGATTGCAAATGCTATAAAAGCAATCGAGCCAAAAACAAATATTCTTTTTGTTGGAGCTCTGGGTAAAATCGAAATGGAAAAAGTCCCTGCCGCAGGCTATGAAATTATTGGATTGCCTGTTGCTGGATTACAACGTCGATTAACTTTCAAAAACATAACTTTTATATTCAAACTAATTCGTAGCTTGTTAAAAGCACGATCAATAATTAAAAATTTTAAACCCGATGTTGTTGTTGGGGTTGGGGGATATGCCAGTGGTCCGGTTTTGCGTATTGCAAACAAAAAACAAATTCCTACTTTAATACAAGAACAAAACTCGTATGCTGGGATTACAAATAAATTGCTTGCAAAAAAAGCTCAAAAAATCTGTGTTGCTTACGAAGGAATGGAAAAGTATTTCCCTAAAAATAAAATAATCTTAACAGGAAATCCTGTTCGACAAGACCTGTTAGATAAAATTACAAATAGAGAAGAGGCGCTAAAGTATTTTAAACTGAATCCCGATAAAAAAACAATCCTTGTTATTGGCGGAAGCCTAGGTGCTCGTACAATTAATCAAAGTTTGGTTAACGAAATAGATAATCTAAAAAAATCAGAGTTTCAAATATTGTGGCAAACAGGTAAATTTTATTATCAAAAAGTAAAGCAGGAAATCGAAAATAAAAAAGCCGAAAATGTTAAGGTACTCGATTTTATTACTCGAATGGATATGGCTTATGCTGTTGCTGATATTATTATTTCAAGAGCAGGTGCCGGAACAATATCTGAATTATGCTTGGTAGCAAAACCTGTTGTTTTAGTTCCTTCTCCCAATGTTGCCGAAGATCATCAAACTAAAAATGCAATGGCTTTGGTCAATAAAAATGCAGCATTAATAATTAAAGATAGCGAAGCGAAAGAAAAACTGATACAAAGCTCTTTCGATCTACTCCGAGATGAGGAGAAATTAAAATCATTATCTCAAAATATTGAAAAAATGGCTTTGCGCGATTCAGATAAAATTATTGCTACTGAAGTTTTAAAGTTAATTTAAAAATGAATTTTAAAAATATACATAACGTCTATTTTATAGGTATCGGAGGTATTGGAATGAGTGCTATTGCCCGATTTTTCAATTCTATTGGGAAAAATGTTGCTGGTTACGATAAAACACCTAAGCCATTAACCGACGAATTAAAAAACGAAGGAATAGATATCCATTTCGAGGATGATGTAGATAAAATTCATGCAAATTTTAAAAACAAAGAAAATACTTTAGTCGTTTATACTCCTGCAATACCTCAAAATCATACCGAGTTAAGATATTTTATTTCTAATAATTTTGAAATAAAAAAACGATCCGAAGTTCTGGGAATGTTATCTAACGAAAAAAAATGTATTGCTGTAGCCGGAACCCACGGAAAAACAACCATTACAACTATGGTATCGCATTTCATGAAACAATCAAATGTAGGTTGTAATGCGTTTATGGGTGGGATATCTAAGAATTATAATACGAACTTTTTAGTCGATAATAAGAGTAATTATGTTGTAGTAGAGGCCGACGAGTTCGATCGTTCTTTTTTGCAATTAGCTCCTGATATAGCCTTAGTATCTGCTGTTGATGCAGATCACCTCGATATTTATTCTGATGCCAACGATCTTAAAAATACCTTCAAAGAGTTTATTGGTAAAATAAAAACAGGAGGAAAATTAATTCTAAAATCTGATATAAAACTTGCTCTGCCAAAAAAAGACAATGTTGATATCTTTACATATTCTCTTAATGGCGATTCCGATTTCAGAGCCGAAAATATAAGGATTGAAAATGGCTTATATACATTCGATTTTATAGCTGTTAAAGGGCGAATAAACAATATAAAGTTAGGATTACCCGGACTATTAAATGTCGAAAATGCAATTGCTGCAATGGCTTTGGCTTCTTTGGCGGGTGTCGATAATAATGAAATATTTAAAGCAGCTCCCCAATTTATTGGCATACAGCGCAGGTTCGATTGTCATATCAAACGAGCCGATTTTATTTATATTGATGATTACGCTCATCACCCCGAAGAACTTAAAGCTGCAATTTCATCTGTCAAAGAATTATTCAATGACAAAAAAATTACAGGAATTTTTCAGCCTCATTTATATACTCGAACAAGAGATTTTGCAAATGAATTTGCAGAAAGCCTAGAATTACTCGACGAGCTGATTCTTTTAGATATTTATCCTGCTCGTGAAAAACCTATCGAGGGGGTTACCTCGAAAATAATATTCGATAAAATAAAAAATACAAATAAGACAATTTGCTTAAAAAGCGAATTAATAAACATACTAAAAAGTAAAAAACCTCAAGTGTTAATGACATTAGGGGCTGGTGATATCGATGAATTTGTTGAACCAATTAAAAATATATTTAAATAGTTTTGATAAAGAAAATTAAAAAAATAGCGTTTTGGGTTATAATTATTACTTACATAGTTGTTTCTATGAGTTTTGTCAAAAAACGAAAAAGCGAAGTTCTTTGTCACGATATTAAAGTTTCTATTCTCGATAGCTTAAGCAATGGCTTCATTACCGAAAAAGATATTGAAGATTTTATTTTGCAACCCGATATGAATGTGGTCGGAAATCCGATTTATTCAATAAACACAAAAGATATCGAAGAAAACCTAAATAAATATTCATCAGTTAAAAATGCCGAAGTATTTGTCGATCTTGGCGGAAATATTTGTGTCGAAATTGATCAACGAAATCCTATTATTCGAATAGTTAATAAACACGGACAAAGTTACTACATCGATCAAGAAGGTGTTATTATGCCTCTGTCTAACAAATATGCTTCTCATGTATTGATTGCCAATGGCAATATTGTCGAAAAATTCGACTTCTCAAAAAATCAAAATGCATTAAATCAAAATAAAACAAAACAAAATATAATTTCAGATTTATACACATTAGCGAAATTTATTTATAAGAACGAATTTTGGAAATCGCAGATAGAACAAATATATATTAACAAAGAACACGAATTTGAATTAGTCCCTCGTGTGGGGGCTCATATTATATATATGGGCGATATTTATAATTATCAAGAAAAATTCAGAAATTTGAAAGAGTTTTATCTGCAAGGTCTAAATACTGTTGGATGGAATAAATATGTTTCCATTAATTTAAAATTTGAAAATCAGGTAATTTGTACAAAACGATAAAAAATATGAATTATAAAGAAGATTTTGTTGCAGCAATTGATATAGGAACAACTAAAATTGTTGCTATAGTCGGGAAAAGAAAAGAAAACGGCAAGATCGAAATTCTTGGTATTAGCAAAACAGCCTCTAAAGGTGTTAAACGTGGCGTTGTGCTTAATATCGAAGAAGCAGTTAGTTCTATCGAAAAAACTGTTGAAGATGTACAATTTAATATAGGTAAAGAAATAAAAAATGTATATGTAGGTATTGCTGGTCAACATATTAAAAGTATTAAAAATAGAGGATACATTAATCGAGACTCTTACGATGATGAAATTACAAGAGCCGATATCGATGCTTTAATTCAAGATATGTATAAAATACCTATTGATATTGGCGAAGAAATTATTCATGTTTTGCCTCAAAGCTATATCGTCGATAGCGAAGAAGGAGTTAAAAACCCAATTGGAATGTCTGGTAAACGGGTCGAAGCTAACTTTCATATTGTTATCGGACAAATAGCTTCTGCCCGAAACATCGGGAAATGTATTTCTAAAGCAGGTTTAAAACTAAATCAATTAATACTAGAACCTCTTGCTTCGTCATCTGCTGTTTTAACCAACGACGAAATGGAAGCTGGCGTTGCTTTGGTTGATATCGGTGGAGGAACAACAGATATAGCCGTTTATTACGATAACATTATCAGACACACGGCGGTTATTCCTTTTGGTGGCGACATCGTAACCAAAGATATTAAAGAAGGTTGTGCTATACTACAGCGTCAGGCCGAATTATTAAAAGTTCAATATGGTTCTGCTTTGGGCGATTTAGCTAAAGAAGAAGAAGTAGTATCTATCCCTGGTATTAGCGGAAGAGAACCTAAAGAAATTTCTTTCAAAAGCTTAGCATATATCATTCAATCTCGAATGGAAGAAATTCTAGATGCTGTTATATATGAGATCGAAAATTCAGGATGTTTCGAACGTTTAGGAGCAGGAGTTGTTATTACCGGAGGTGGTGCTTTGTTAAAACACCTGCCTGCATTAGTAAAATTTAAAACAGGATTAGATGTCAGAATAGGATATCCTACCGAACATCTAACTACCGAAGCAATGTCCGAAGTTAATCATCCTATGTATTCTACTAGTGTAGGGCTTATTCTCGAAGGATTTGCTTGCATCGACGAGCTTCGTAAAAGCGATACATGCAAACACAAAGAAGTTGAAGTAGAAACTGAAGAACAAGAAATTGAAGAAGAAAAAATAGATACAAAACAAAAAGAAAAGAAAACTGGTGTCGGATTTATGTCATCATTGAAAAAAGTATTTACTGATATTTTCGACGAAGATGATGCCGAAATGTAAATATTCAATAATGTGTTACATAGGTAAAATTAAATATTATGGCTGAAGATTTAATGAACTTTGATTTACCCGTTGCCCACTCTTCAATAATTAAAGTTGTTGGAGTTGGTGGTGGTGGTGGTAATGCTGTCAATCACATGTTTCGCCAAGGAATACAAGATGTCAATTTTGTTGTATGCAACACCGATGCTCAAGCATTAGCTAATAGTCCTGTAAGTGTCAAATTACAATTAGGCGAGTCTTTAACCGAAGGACGTGGGGCTGGTAATAAACCCGAAACAGGAAAACAAGCTGCTATCGAGAGTGTTAATGATATTGTTGATATCTTAGGTGGAAACACTAAAATGGTATTCATTACTGCCGGAATGGGTGGTGGTACTGGTACCGGAGCTGCTCCTATTATTGCCAAAGCAGCTAAAGAAATGGGTCTCCTTACTGTTGCTATTGTTACTATACCTTTTCGGTTCGAAGGCGAAAAAAGAACTTCTCAGGCAGTCGAAGGAATTAGCGAAATCGAAAAATATGTCGATTCTTTATTAGTTATTAATAACGAAAAACTTCGCGAAGTCTGTGGAAATATGAAATTTTCCGAAGCATTTTCTTTTGCCGATAATATATTAGCTGCTGCGGCTAAAGGTATTGCCGAAATAATTACCGTTTCCGGATATATTAATGTCGATTTTGCCGATGTCGAAACTGTTCTTACAAATAGTGGTGTGGCATTAATGGGTACAGGTGCTGCCGAAGGCGAAGATCGCGCTATAAAAGCTGTACAAGAAGCTCTTACATCTCCTTTGTTAAACGACAACGATATTAGTGGTACCGAAAATATGCTACTTAATATAACCTCCGGAACAAATGAAATAACAATGGACGAAATAGGCGAAATTGCCGATTATGTTAATAGCGAGGTCGGAACTAGTCCTAATATTATATGGGGTACAGGAACAGACGAAACTCTTGGCGAAAAAATTAGTATTACAATAATTGCTACAGGATTCGAAAGTAATAGTATTCCCGAGCTATATGCTAAAAAATCAGCTAAGAAAACAATTACTCTTGCCGATAATGTTAGAAATATTCCCAAACCCAAAAAATTAAATTTCGAAGAAATTCTCGATAAGGATGATGAATCGCTCGATTTTTCTCAAAGAACAATCGACTTTGATATTAAAAAAGAACTCAAAAAAGATTCGGATAGACTTATTGTTTTGCAAGAACCCGAAACCGAAACCGAAGTCGTGGTCGAAACCAAAGAGTCCGAAATTGTTAAAAAACTAAACGAGTCCAGAGAAAGAATGAAAGAAAGACGAATGGAGTCGTCTAAAATAAAAGAAAATATCGACGAATTTGAAAACGAACCTGCATATAAACGGAAAAATTATAAAATAAATCAGCCAATAAGTACTAAAAAAACAAATATATCTAGATATTCTTTAGAAGATGATAATAACGATGGAGTAACTTTAAATCCTAATAATTCGTATTTACACGATAATGTAGATTAATAATTTTTTTAATTTAATAATTATGAGTTTAGAAACTAAAATAAATCAGGATATAAAAGAGGCTATGAAAGCCAAGCAGAAAGAAAAGTTAGAATCATTACGTGCTGTTAAATCTGCTTTGCTGCTTGAAAAAACACAAAAAGCTGGAGGCGAAATCTCTGAAAATGCCGAAATGAAAATATTACAGAAATTAGTAAAACAGCGAAAAGATACTGCTCAACTTTATGCCGAACAAGATCGAAATGATTTAGCCGAAAAAGAACTGTTCGAAGCTTCTATAATCGAAAAATATTTGCCCGAACAAATGTCCGACGAACAACTAACAGCCAAAGTAAAAGAAATCATACAAAAACTTCAAGCTTCATCTATGGCTGATATGGGTAAAGTAATGGGCGTAGCTTCTAAAGAACTAGCCGGAAAAGCCAACGGAAAAGAAATTTCCGATAAAGTGAAAAAACTTTTAGCATCATAATATGATTATTAAAAAGTTCAGTATAACATCTAGAGGCGCAATTTATTGCGCCTTTATTATTTAATCTTTTTATGATTTTAATAAGATTTTCAATTATATAATTATCCTTTTTATTTAAGAGAATAAAGACTGGTTATTCTTTATTGAACAGACTCTTTATGAATATAGACGGTCTTTCAGCAGAGTGGGGAGCTCTCTCAGCAAAGATAGACGGTCTTTCAGCAGAGTGGGGAGCTCTCTCAGCAAAGATAGATGGTCTTTCAGCAGAGTGGGGAGCTCTCTCAGCAAAGATAGATGATCTTTCAGCAGAGTGGGGAGCTCTTTCAGCAAAGATAGACGAACTTTCCGCAGAGATAGGAACTCTTTTAACAAAGATAGCTGAGTTTATTGCCCAGACGAGGAATTAATTTTACAAAATTTATATAAATCAATTGATTTTTTATCTTTGCTCCCATGAAATACACATCAATATTATTAACTATTATTTGGGTTGCAATATCTTTGCAACTTTCTGGGCAAGAAAAAGATAGTCTTGATTATAAAGTGATATATTCTTGGGAGTTAAATTCCGTTACTCTAAATCAGGATTTCGTTTCAGTAGATACTTCTCTAAATCTTTTTCAAAATTATAACTCGATTTTAAAAAATAAAGAAATTGTTAATTATCTAGGCAATTTAGCAACTCCAGCTCAGTATATTACATTCATAAAGCGACAAAAGAATAAAACCGATTTTATTTTTAGCAAACCCTATGCTGTTTATTATCATAATCCCCAAAATCAGAAATACTATAATACTAAAAGACACTACTCATTATTAAATTATACAAATGTAGGACCTAAGATTGTTAGCGAACAAACTCTTAGTGTATTTCATTCTCAGAATGTTAATAAGAAACTTAATGTTGGGGTCGATTACGATATGGTATCTTCCGAAGGTCGCTATTTAAACCAAAAAGCTCGACAAAACAATGTAACTTTTTTCTCAAATTACATCGGAAAACAATATAGTGTTCACGGAAACTTCACCTTAAATCGATTTGCCTCTCAAGAAAATGGAGGTATTGATAGTTTACACTATTTAGGTCTCGATAAATATGAAAATCGTCGAAACATTCCTGTAAAATTAGAAGATGCTTCGTCTAAGTATTATTCGACAAGTTTATTCTTAGTAAATAAGTATTCTTTTGGTAAAAAAATCAGAGAAATGGTCGTAACCGAGAAAAAAACGAAAAAGAAAAGAAAAAAACGAAAAATCGAAAATCAAAATTCAGGAAATACAATAGCTGCAAAAACCGATAGTACCTATATGGATACCACCTACAATGAACATGTAGAACTCACAAGGTTTAGTGTTGCTCATAAATTATACTACAATCGGGGTGTTCGTAAATATTACGACGAAAATCTTGTAGATTCTTTTTATAACGATAAAAATATTTACATCAACCCAGCTCGAACTCACGATAGAGTAGACCAAAGACTTTTTCAAAACTCTCTATTGTTAATTTATCAGGCAACAAACAATATAACTTGTCAATTTGCCATTAATAATCAACAAATACAATATAGATATTGGCGTCCGCAGCATGCTATTACTGAAACAAAACTCGATACGATCATTTCTAAAGAAGAATTGTCAAATACAGCAAATACTTCGGTTTCATCCAGTTTTATGGGAGAGTACTCTAAACTAAAATTTGTCCTATCCGGACAATACTATTTCAGTGGGTACAAAAAAAAATCTTCAGATTTAAATTTTACAATTAAATATAATCTGAATAAAAACAATCAAATAAGCTTAAATACTTATTATAATAATGCTACTCCCGATTTCTGGCATAACAATTATGCCTCAAATCATTTTATGTGGAAAAATCGTGATTTCAAAATGCAAGAAAATCGTGATATAGCAGTCGGGTATGAAAATAAAATAACAAAAACTCAAATAGATATTACATATAGTCAATTAACAAATTATATCTATTTTAACAAACAAGCACTTCCCGACCAATTTCAAAAGCAGATAAATATAACAACAGCTAATATAATTCAGAATATTAAATTAGGACCAGTTAATTCTCATACATGCTTTACTTATCAAACTTCAACAAACGATAGTATATTAAGTATACCTGAATTTAGTGTATACCAATCTCTATATTTCCAACATTTATTAAAGTTTAAATCAACTAAAGGTTGGTTGCTGTTTCAAATAGGTGTCGATTATAGATACAATAGTAAATTCTTTGCCGATGCTTATATGCCTCTTACTGGTGTGTTCTATCGGCAAAATCAAATACAACAAGAAAACGTCCATCGGTTCGATGCTTTTATTAATTTTGGGATAAAACGAGCAAATTTCTTTTTAAGATACGATTATTTAAATAGTGCTATAAAAGAGAAATATTATTTCAGTACACCTTATTATCCTGTCCCTCAGCCTGCTTTCAAATTTGGGCTTTCTTGGGCTTTTTATAATTAAATCTAATAAAATATTCTAAATGCATTTTTTTTAAAAAATATAGTTACTGAGAAATAAGCTATTAGGAGTTGTGTTGTAGGAATATTCAAGTTTTTAGAAAATTTAATTTGGAAATCAGGAAATAAAGTTTGTATATTTGCAACCGCTTTCAGAGAGGGTGAGACGTTCAGAATAGAATTGAAAAAGAGGATGAAAAAATAAATATTTTTTCTTGGATAAAGCGAAAATTTAAATATCTTTGCAACCCCTAAGTAAATAGAGATAATGAGGGATTGGAATTAGGGGAAGTTTAAGATAGAGTAAGATAAAAAAGAATAGTTCTTTGAAAA
>JAKSCO010000215.1 GCA_022360575.1 Bacteroidales bacterium
AATTGTGTCGGTTCTTTAATGCCCTGTAACGGCTTGGCTATGTTTATGTATATATTTCACCTCATAATTAAATATTGTACAGCTTTTATAATTACTGCCAACATATATATAAGAACACAATGCTCTTATATCTCTTTATTATACTCGTATTATCCAAATGTTTACTTGTTAAAACTGCTATTAAAAACTTTGCCTTTTGCTTAATTTTTAATTAGAGTGTCGCATCGTTAATACAGATGCATTTTGCAAGCCTTAAATTTAAGGGTTTTCGTGAGATATTTATTGAAATATCACAAAAAAATTACGGTTCGATTGTTTGGGCTTACCTGCCCAAGATGTTTGGGCTTACCTGCCCAAGGTGTTTGGGCGAAAATAGAAAATAAAATTTTCTATTTTCGCCTTGTTCTTTATAGAACAAGTAATAAACATTAAACGATATGCAAACTTGTTTTTTTATACTGCGAGGATGTTAATCCTATATTTCACGTTTGCTGAATTTATCTTTGTTGTTGTCAGCACCAAATTTCTTTTTATCGAAACTTGCGAAGCTATAAATATAAAAAGTCAGCTAAAGCTGACTCTACCTTAACAATTGGAGGTATGAAATATTACTCACTTTAAAGCACAAATAAATTGCTTATTAAATATTATTCAATTTAAGTTCTGCACTATCTAAGCAATGTTTTATACCAAATGAATTTCAAAGTGAGGGATTTGTAAAAATGAATAATTTTTGTCTTAGACGCGACGAAAAAGTAAAAAATAGCCGAGTTACCTTGCAACTTTTTTGTTACAAAACACCTTGCCGCCACACAAATGAATGCGAGCTTTTTAAAGAATTTGGTTACACTCGTATTTAAATCTTCATACCTCGCTTAAGCCTATCTTATTAATTATTCTATTAAAGATTAAGCAACTACATTCTTCAATAGATTGATTAGCTGTATTCAAAATTATATCTGGATTCTTCGGTATTTCATAAATTGATGAAATACCTGTGAAATTCTTAACCTGTCCATTTCTTGCCTTTTTATAGAGACCTTTTACATCACGTTTTTCACATATATCAATCGGCGTATTAAGATATATCTCAAAAAGATCATCATCTCCTATAATCTGGCGAACTGTATTTTGCATTTCCCTTGTTGGAGTAATACATGCTGCAATGGTAATTATACCAGTACAAAAAAACAATTTTGACACTTCTGCAACTCTTCGAATGTTCTCTATCCTATCAGAATATGAGAATCCCAGATTAGCGTTTAATCCCTTACGAATCTTATCACCATCCAGAACTACTGTTAATAAATCTTTTGAATGAAATTTTTTCTCCAATTCTTGAGCTAAAGTACTTTTCCCAGAGCCTGACAACCCCGTGAACCAAATAACTATTCCTCTTTGCTTTAGTATTTGTTCCTTTTGCAACCTTTCTATAAATCTTTCCCTTTCGGGGAAAATGGTATTGTATATCATCTGAATTAAACTTTTTTCTCAGAAATTAATATTAGTTATTATAATAATGAACTTATCGAAAGTATTAATAGCTGCTTAATATAACCTACCAACCCACTCTAGTAACCATTCAGAAAAAATAAACTTCTATAGATTTTTATTCCCTAGTTCTAAGGCTATAAGAGAGCTGTTTCTATTTTTGTTACCGTAATTTGAGAATTATTGTTATTTGTTGTCAGATAGGATGTATAATTTCTGGCAATCTCAAGCTTTTTCACATACCATTCTTTATTATCACACCTTACCTTCTTGTCAACACTTAATTCTTTAAGAGGAATTGACAAACCTCTACCATCAGCTTTTATAATACTCTCCTTTGTTGACCAAAAGGTAAAAAATGTTTTGTATGGATCTATAGAATTATAAATGGCTTTCCACTGTTCATCATTCATCGTATTTTTAAAATGAAGAAACTCTATTTCCATAATATACTGTATATCAATTCCAACTTTGCAATTATCGGAAATAGCACATATTACATATTCACCAGAATGAGAAATATTAAAATCAACAAAACCGTCAACAAACGGACGGCCATATTTATTATATTTCAAATCAGCTAACGTATAATTTACATGAACAATATTCTTCAATCCAAAATCAATTAAGAGTTTTCCAAATAGATTTGAATGTTTATCCTTCCAATTCACAAAACGAGCATTTTTATCTTTTAAATTATCAGGTAACTGGCTGATTAATTTATTCCACCGAGCTGGAGATAAGGGATCTGAATATTTAATATAAAGCACATGGATCATAAAAAAGACTAATTCAGCAATGCGGCTCCAGCGTATTATTGATAATTCTCAATATTTTTTTGAAATTGTCATTAATAAAAAAGTGGTTTCCCTGAAAAATATAATAACTACAAGTCATATTTGTATGTGCCTCCCAGCCGGTACAGTAAGGCAAGGGTGAATAATTATCATTTTTGCCTAAAAAAACAGAAATGTCACAATTGATTAAGCTGGATATGTTTGGATATAAATCAGTTTCTGCCAATTTAAAATCATTTCTAACGATAGGAAGGTATAAATTAACAAGATCGATATTAGAAAAAAAATCTTTTGGCATACCTCCCAATTTTTCAACACTTTCGCAAAATTCATTTGTACTCAACAAGTGGTATTTCACAGTTCTCTTTTTATCATTATGAGGCGCTGTTCTTCCAGAAAAGAAAATATGTAAGGGAAGTTGATAGTTGTTTATTTGTAGTTTGTGATTGAGGTAATACGAAATAACACTCCCCAAGCTATGTCCATACAATGCATATTGGGAACCGTCTTGAAGTTCATCTACGACAATTCTGAGAACATCGTCAATTGCTTCTGACAAATCGCTGTACAAGGGTTCATTAATTCTTTTTCCATGTCCAGCCAATTCAATTGGACATAAATCGATATAATCTTTTAATTGATTTTTCCACTCCCTGAATATTAAACTCGAACCTCCAGCGTAGGGAAAACAAAACAATTTAATTTTTTGCATTTTTTATTAATCTTCAATATAAGTAACAAACTCACTCAACTCCATTTTTTCTGTTCTAAAAGTTGTTACAACTGCTTCATTGTCGGGATATCCAACAGCCATTGCACAAATTATTTCAGTATTTTCAGGGATCATGGTATATTTTCTTATTAATGGAGAATAGAGTAGCACAGAATATAGTACACATGCTTCCAGTCCCGAATTTCTGATTGATAACCATAGATTTTGAATAAACAATCCAGCATCAAGGTACATTCCTTTAGAACAATCTCCCTGTATTGATTTGTCGAGATAAGCAAAAATGACAACCGGGGCGCCAAAAAACTCGAAATTCTCAAGCATATGGGCATTTCGCTTAATCATGTCATCACGCCCTACACCTTTTAATTTGAATAAGTCATGCCCACACTTTTTTGCCCTTTGTTGCTGAATTTCTGGTAATTTTTTCGGCTCAAAGGAATAATCTGGGCTAAACGGTTGCTTTTCTTTGGCTGCTTTTACAAGATCATCAACCAATAATTTTAATGGATTCCCCTTGACAACACATATTTTCCAAGGCTGAGTGTTTTTTGAGGATGGTGCTTGTTTTCCCAGTTCAATACATTCAAAAAGCAATTCTTTATCAACCTCTTTGTTAAGAAACTTCCGGCATGAATACCTTTCCTTGATAACTTCTGACACTTCCATTGTTTATATTTTTAATTTCTTTCTGTCTTCTTCTGAACTATTTTTTTTAGTACTCCAACTGTTCTTTATGTGGTAAAGCAATCTCAAGCAGATTGTCAATATATTCCTTCTGTTCATCTTTTGGTAACATTTTGATTTTAAGAACTGAAATAATCATATTTAAAGATTCCTGTAAATCCTGAACAGAAGCATCTTGTTCATTATTCACAATTTTATCTTTTAAGGTTTGGACTTTTCTGTAAGGAACAATAACCATTTCATGATATTCATCCAGATTGTTTTTCTGGTAATTTTTTGTAGATATTGCTGCGGTCAGGCTTGATTCAATAAATTTGATGGCCAAATCTCTCTGCACTGGTTTTAATGTTCCTTTGGTATTTCTTTGAAGAACCCTTTCTAAATTATCATTAAACGAATAGGATTGTATGAATGGTGTGTGTTTTAGAACCATTTTTTTCAACACTTCCTTGCCCCCAAACTCTATAGTTGCATCAATATTATCTTTTTCCATTTGCTGCATTGTTTTGTACCAAAGTACAGGATTTATCAAGTGTTGCGCCAAATGGTCCACCATGTCGGTATTTGATGTATAATACTCTCCTGTTAAGTTTGATATAATAGGGAGTGTAAGGGGTTTAAAATTAATTTTATCAAGTTCAAGCCTAAAGAGATCATGTGCTTTTTTCAATATTGGACTATGAAATGCTCCACTAACTTGTAAAGGAATTACGGTGTAACTCTCTTCTTTAGAAATTTTTTTAAAATGATCCAGAGCTACTTTTTCTCCCGACACTACAATCTCATCTTTTGAATTGATATTTGACAAACAAATTACTTTACCGGTTTCTTTTGATATGGTTTCGCATATTGCACCGATATGGTCAGCATCTGCTTTTAAAACTGCAACCATGCCGCTATCTGTTCCTTTTACTGACTCATTGATACAGTAGCCCCGTGACCTTACCAAACGAATTGCTGTTTTAAAATCAATTGCACCTGCACAA
Source organism: Bacteroidales bacterium (assembly GCA_022360575.1). GTDB lineage: Bacteria > Bacteroidota > Bacteroidia > Bacteroidales > UBA12077 > UBA12077. Next base: position 4,692 of record JAKSCO010000215.1, read on the forward strand.
ACCAATGCAGTAAACTCCCCCAGACTATGACCTGCTAAAACGGTTGGTTCAAATTCCCATTTCATTTTAGCAACTTGGTACTCGGCATAAGAATTGGTTAACAAAGCAGGTTGTGCGTTCTCCGTTTTCTTAAGTTCTGACGGATCAGACGCAAGACATAGTTTTTTTATATCAAAACCCAATGCTTCTGAAGCCTCTTCAAAAATTTTTTTAGCAATTGAATATTCCCTGAGCAATTGATTACCCATTCCAACAAATTGAGATCCCTGACCTGGAAACAAAGCTGCTATTTTCATTATTTTATGCATTAATTATAAATGAATATGTGTTTATCTAAAATTTTGTATGAAATTAAAACTCATTGTATTTTCCTGAAATAATTTTTTCATACATACTGTTATCTAATGCTTTATATGACTTTGTTAAAAGATTTAAAACAAAAAGAGAATCGCTAACCTTATTAATATTATATCCTTCATTTTGGTAGGCACTTTTTTTGTTTTTATGTGTGCTCGTTTTTTCTATTCGGTTAACTAATCTTAGAAATAATGGGATGGCTTCTTTTGACATAGATTTATACAAATATTCTGAAAATCGACCTAAATCAAAATCTTTTTTAACAGCTTCTATAACTGCCATTCCTGCTTTACCTTCAATATTTGGAATTTTAACACCAAATACAATAACATCTTTAATAAAACTGTGCTTTGCAATAACAGATGCGGTATCAGAAGATGATATATTTTCTCCTCTCCACCTATAGGTGTCATTAGCCCTGTCAATAAACTGATAATGTGGCAATCCAAAAGAGAAACCAACATTAACTCTTTTTATGATGTCTCCGGTTAAGAAATAAGCATCGCCTTTTTGAAATACATTATATAGAATTTTATTTTTTAAATGCTGGTTATTAGAATAAAATTGGTATTGATCAGTATTCGTTATTTTTGTAATTAACATACCCTGCTGGTATGCTTTTACATTAAGCAATCTGTTTTTATTATCTCTGGCAAGTTCTTCCGTGTTTGAGTCATATTGTACAACATTAAATGAACTTAATGAAAATCCAAAGGTTTCCTTCTTATTAAAGGAGTTTAAGAATGCCATATTTCCTTCAGTGAGTGCATAAAACTCGCATATTCGCTTTATGTTGAGTTTATTCTTAAATTCATCCCATATGTTATATTGAAGGCCATTACCTGTGCACTTAAGCGATTTCGAAACAGATATTTTCTCTTTATTTGCATGGTTTAATAGAAATCGGCAAATTTCACCGATATAAGAAAAACATGTAACATTATTTTCGTTAACATCAAAAAAGAAGTCAGATGCTGAAAACTTTCTTTTAAGAACCAAGGTAGCTGATTTTAAAACAACCGGGCCAAAAGCTGTATGTAAACCACTACCATGGTATATAGGTAGGAAGTTATACATAATATCTTTTTTTGTAAGTAAAAGTGCAAAATCAGCAAATGCTTTTGAGGCTCTGTACCATTTTAAGTGACTAATAAGTATAGGCTTTATTTTTCCAGTAGTACCCGAGGTGAAAATGTAGTAACATGGTGTATGAATATCTATTTCCGGAATATGAGAAGGTTCATTAGTTGTATAATTTTGAATTTCAGAATAAAAGTCAATATCCCCATTTTTACAGTATTCAGTTTCACCATCTTTGATATAGATAAACTGATCAATACTTTTTTCAAGATTCTTTCTTAACTCATTTACATTATTTGTTACTTCCTCACCATAAAACAAATATTTTGCATTTATAGCTTCAAAGGCATCTAATAATACTTTACCTTTAAGGGTAATATTTATTAGTCCACTTATAACTCCAACTTTTGAAGCCCCCGTTAACAAAGCTAAAAACTCAATCCGGTTTGCCATCATTATGGCTATTGTTTCACCTTTTTCAAAACCTTTTGATTTGAGCAAATCAGCAAACCTATTAGATAGTTCATTAAATTGCTTCCAAGTGATGCTTCTATTTGAATCAATCATCATGACCTTATTGGGAAACCTCTTGGCATTTTGTCCAATTTTTTTCCCAATTGTTAGTTGGTTTGGTGGCGACTTTATTTTAAACCACATCATACGAAATAAAACAAACAACATAAGTGGTATATCAAAAATTTTCATTGAATTCAGCTATTTCAATTTAGTTTAACTTAATCTGTATATTTATTTTCGGGTTTAATAACAGTTCGTTCAATAATTTGAGCTATTTCAGTAGCAGCATCACATTGAATACTATGCCCTGCATTTGATATTGGATATACTTTTGAATTTAAAATACTTTGCAGTATGCTATATGATTCATGTTTGAATATTACATCTTGATCACCATAAAATATCTGGGTAATTATCGTTGATTTCGCGATATCCTGATATTTTTTTAAATGTGATTGTGTAAAGAAACTTCTGTAAACTGTTATCCAGGATTTAGCAAATCCTTTTTTTTTGAGTTGAAGATAAAAAGGTTTTTCATATCTCTCTCTATTTTCTTTGTCTGTAAAATTTCTTTTAAAAATATTCTGCATAGCTTTTTGCAAGAATATACGGGTTAAAAACTCTCCTGCAATTGGCATATTAAAAGGAAATATTTTCATAGAAATAGTTATAGGACTTAATAAGCTCAAACTTTCAATTTTTTTGCATCCTGAAAGACAATATTCAGCTGCAAGGCTACAACCCAAAGACAAAGCAATTAAATGCATTCGTTTTTTTATCTCAAGTTTTTGTAATAAATCATCAATTTGCTTACAAATAAGCTTACTGGTAAGCTTTTCTGTTGAAGGTGCCGAAAAACCAAGACCTTGCCAATCAAACAATAAAACAGAGAATCCCTTTTTATGCATAATTGCTGACAACTCATCCCATGTTTCTATAAACATCGGAAAACCATTAATAAAAAGAAAAAAATCCTTTCCGGAGTTTTCAATATAACGGTACCTTGTATTGCCTGAGTTTAATTTTATATAACCCTTATTACCAAGATTTGCTGCACATTCTTTATAATCTGATGTTTCGCTGCCAAATAACAAGTATAAGATCACTAACACTATAATGTGCAGTAACATTAAAGAGCCCCCTAAATACCTTAATCCAAAAGGGAATGCAATTAAACTTAGGTTTAGAAAAACAACTAATAAATTCCCCAAAAATATAAGTTTAAAACGGAGCATATTCATTCATTTTAAGGTATGCGAAAACTATTTATTCATACTGTTATTAATGATTTCATCAATCATACTCAAGTTATCCGACACTTTACCTTTAAAATCAGATGGCCGTTTTTCCTGAAACGACTTTACGCCCTCTCGTGCATCATCCAATGCTCCCAACACTTTTAACAACTTTGACTCTAATATATGAGCCTCCGAAGGATGATTAACAGTTAGCATTGACCACATTAATTTTCGAGTGACTGAAACTGATAATTGAGACGAATCTTCAATTAATTTTCTTGCATTTTCTTTGGCTTTAATTAGCAATAATTCTGATGGATATACTGCATTTATCAACCCTCCTAAAAGGGCCTCTTTCTCGTTGAATATTTTACCGGAATATGTCCATTCTAGGGCTTTTGAGACACCAACTATCCTGGGTAAAAACCATGAAGAACAGGACTCTGGTATTATTCCTCTCTGACTAAAAACAAATCCAAATTTAACACCCGTTGCAGACAAACGCATATCCATAGGCAGGGTTAGGGTTATTCCAGTTCCAATTGCGGGACCATTAATAGCAGCTATAATTGGTTTACAACAATTAAATATTTCGAGAGCCACCTTTCCTCCTAAATCAAGATCATTTTTAGAGATTATATCGGACATTGCGGTTTCCTTCTTACCTAAATCAGCACCAGCACAAAAGTATTTTCCTTTTCCTGTTACTATTATTGCTTTTATTGAATCATTATGGCTAGCATCTGCTAATACTCGTATAATTTCGTTGGCCATATGTTTATTGAATGCATTATAATTATTGGCCCTACTTAATGTTATTAACAGCAAATCGTTATCCTGTTCGCATTCTATTGTTTCATAACTCATATATTTTATGGGTAACTTTTTATTTGTAAATTCGGTTATGTTAGTTAAAGCTCTTATTCTGTTGCTTTGCTTGAAGTATTGCAGTAAAATTGAATAAATCTTGATCTACTTCGGCTTATTGAGGTTCGGGCGCATTCTTTAAATACTTTAGTGTAAAATCAGGTTGCTCCTTTTAAAATTGAGAGTTCATAACTAACAATTTCAAAAAATTATTCACTCATTATTTGTCTTGATATACAAAATAATTGCAACAAATTTAGCTCTATAAAAGTAAGCGTTCTTTATATGGTTCTACAATTGTCAATAAATCTGTTATGCTCTCCTTGTATTCGTTGCGTTGCATTAACTTTGCAGACAAAATGGATTTAATCATATCATATGTTTCCTGTATATGGTAAATATTTCCTGAATAATCACTGTTCTGCAATTCATTCTTCATCTGCTGTATTTTCTTGTATGGTTCTACAATTTTTCGGCTATATTCCTGTTCATTTATTTCAGAATAATTTCTTGTGGTTACAGCCAAAACCAGACTTTTATCCATAAAATCAAAAACAATTCTGTTGTCCACTTCAATTTCTTCTGAGTTTTTTTCTTTGTAAAATATTTTCTTTAGTTCAATTATATCCTCTTCTTCGTCTGTAGAAAATGATTTTATTGAGGGAAAGTTATTTCGTGTTATTTTTGTTAGTACTTGTTTAGCGCCAAACTCAATTAATAAATCAATGTTTGCATTCTTAACTTCTAACATTGTATCGTACCAAAGAACTGGTTTTATAAGATGCTGAGACAGTAATTCAACTATATCAGCATTTTCTCCATAATAAGTGCCTGTAACATTCGATATTATAGGATATTTTGGTCTGTTAAAATGTATTGTTTTTAGTTTCTCTTTGAAGAGTTCATAGGCTTTCTGCATTAAGGGACTATGAAACGCGCCACTAATATTAAGTGGAACAATTCTTTTAAATTCAGATGAAGCAAGCTTAATAAACTTATTAATTAATGCGAGATCTCCTGCAATAACAGTTTCGTATTCCGAATTAATATTTGATATGCCAAGAACTTTTCCTGATTCATCACTTAATTCATTACAAATCTGTTTTACTTTGTCAATATTTCCACCCAGAACAGCAGCCATTCCACTTTCTGTTCCATGCACTGATTTATTGTTGCATTCAGCTCTATACTTTACAAGTTTAACTGCTGTTGTAAGGTCAATTGCCTCGGCACATGTTAAAGCGGATATTTCGCCCAGGCTATGTCCTGCCATTACTTCGGGGACAATATTCCACCTCTCTGAAAACACCCTGAAAGCTGCATAAGAGCATAAGAGCAATGCTGGTTGAGTGTTTTCTGTTTTTTTCATTTCTTCTTGTTTTGAATCGAAACAGAGCTTCTTAAAATCCATGCTTAAAGCATCTGATACTTCTTCAAAAATATTTCTAACTGTTGAGTATTCTTTATATAGTTTCTCTCCCATTCCAACATATTGTGAACCCTGTCCAGGAAAAACTGCAGCAATTTTCATAATGTTTATCTTTATTGATTAATAAATCGTCATATATTATAGAGCACTGATAATATCACTACTTTTTCATATTAAAAATTATAGTTTCCTTACTGAATATTGATCTATCCTTTATTTTCAGGAAGGACTAATATTCTAACTCAGCGTTAAATTATTAAGCTTTTATTTTTACTTTTTTGGATGAAATTGTCTACTTACTTATAATTATTTATGTTCTTTTTGAGCTCCGTGTAGTTCGTAATAAAAAAGGTAACTAATTAATAAAAGCCCTTAGTGCCTTTTATCTAACTTTTGTATTATTCTATCTGGTAACATTGGTGTTACTTTTTGTGTACTCACAATTTCTGTTGCAGGGCATCTTATTTTATTTCTGTTTTAAATTTTATGAAAGCACAATGCTTTCAATAGAGCTTATTAAGAAGATAAATAAATTTAGCTTGTTACAGACAAGTACTTATTTGTACCTAAAATAAGAAATTATATTTATCATGTGGGTTATTGAAGAGAAAAGCATTGATTCAAGTGCTTAATGTATGCAGTGCAGCTTCAACAATTAATTTGCTTTTGTAAATTACGAAGCTTTTTAATTGTAATAACCTGTTTTTCAATGCCAGATTGCCTTCTATACTTTTTGAAATAAATGGGTGTTTTCCTGACTTATTTTTCTTACCTGTTTATTTTTTATCAGGTAGTTGGTAAGTGCCAAATACTTTTCAATATAAAATCGTAATCGGAACGGATTTGTTCTATCAGGACATTCGTAAGCAACTAATTCGCCTAAAGTCTGAGGCGTATTGAGTCTTTTGAGTAAACTGTTTAATTCATCATTAAATATAAGGGATAACTCTTGCATTCTGTTTATAGGATCGAAAAAAGGATCTCCGTGAGCTGGAAGTACCAGGGTGTTGGCGTTCAGGAACTGTAATTTTTCAAAAGATCGAAGATACCCGCCTAATAAATCAGTTTCAGGTTTATAAATTAAAAAACCAAGTACAGGCACTAAATGAGACATGAGATGATCTCCGCATATTAACAAGTTTTGATTTTGATTAAATAGGCAAAGTTGTGCTGGTGAATGCCCCTGACATATTATGGATTTCCAGTTCTCTCCATTAATTTCAAGGTGTTCGCCTTCTTGGACTACTTTTATCTTTCTTGGTAATGGATAAATATTATACCATTTAAATGAATTTTTAAGTAAAATTATATCAGACTCCCTTATTCCCAAATGCTTTAAGAGATCAAGATATTCATTGAAAAAGTTTGATTTTATATCAAGAAAAGACACCATTGCAGTTAACCATTCTGCTTCGGTTATGTTGAGCTCTACGTTATATTTTTCGCATATCCAACCTGCAAGTCCAATATGATCAACATGAAAATGGGTAACTATGACTTTTGATAACTTTCCTCCACAAAAGTTATCTATAATTTCACTTACTACTTCCTTATGTTCATGTCGATTAAGTCCGGTGTCGACTAAAACCCATTTATCAAAATCTTTTATTAGCCAGATCTGCACGTGATCAAGCATGGAAGGCATCTTTAATTTAATGTAATACAGGGTATTGTTTACTTTTATTGGCTTTCCATATCCGGCATCCTTCGATTTAAGGTCCTGAATATATACATTACCATTCTGTTCCATGTAGCAATTAATTATTATTCAAATGTGTTCTCCTGAAAATACCAACTGAACTTAAAGTCAATCTATATATAGATGAAAAGCTTAATGTTAATTATAGTATTCTATAAATAAGTTAAGCTGATTCTCTTAAAAATCACCTGATAACAAAATTCGATATTTTAAAAGAAAAAAATCAGGTATTGTTGAATTCCAAAAACGAGTTTACTAATTTTATTTTTTAGGCATCTAGTACTAGTGTAATGTATGACTGCACTTTCAAGTATTCTTAAATTAAATCGTGAATAGTTCTTTTTTATATTCTTCAAAATTTTGGGGTACTCGATTCTCAATTCTATCTCCATTCATTTTAGGATATTCAATAGTTTCAATTTTGTCAACTTGTTTTTTTAGCTGTCGTCTGATATTCAATACTTGTAAAATGGCTCTTACAACAATCATACTTTTATTGGGTACAGAAGTTCTTTCAAGAATATCCAATCCTCTCAGTATTGCTTTCTTTTCATCTTCAGGTGCTTTATTTATTGCATAGTCATGAAGTTGTTGCACCATATACTTTTCTTGCTTTTCTGGAACGAATTTCAGAAACTTAATTTTATCCAGCTTTGGCGATTCCTGAAAATCCTTAATAAATAATTCCAGACGATCTATATAATTGTCAAAGTCGTATAGTTTCCATAAAAGCCAATACCCTCCTTGTTGTAGTTGAGCAATTGACATTTTTTTGTATAATATTGTAGTAACATTGATACTATTGGGATTAGGAGTGTCTTTTTGCAAAGGTCTTCCAAAACCGCCAATTTCATCATCTATATATCTTCCATCGGAAACTATTCGGTCTTTTAACCTTGTCATGTCTCTTGCTTGCATTGAATAGATACTTACTCCAGGAATTCCTAATTCTGTAAAGTAATCAAATTGCATTTGAAAAATGGATAGGTCATCACTGTCAAAACCTACAATTGATCCGCTCATTATTTGTATTCCATGTATATGAAAAGCTTTTACACATTGATGAACATCATTTTTAAGATTTACATTTTTTTCAGCTTCCGATAAACTTTCAGGATTTGGAGTTTCCAAACCAACAAAGGCTCTGTTCAATCCTGCTTCAGCTGCTAATTCAAGTATATCTTCATGATTTGCAATGTCTATATCAAGATTTGTGGCGAAAATTGCTGCTGATTCCTTTTTCTGATTCCAATCTCTTATTCCTTTTAAGATTTCACGGGCTTTAGATCGATTACCAGTTAAATTGTCGGCAGCTAGGAATACTCTTTTTATACCTTTTTGGTATAGAGCCTCTAACTCGTTTATGATATTTTCAACGGGTTTATATCTTAGTCTTCTCCCACTATATTCTATTGCATCACAGAATTCACAGTTGTTAGGGCATCCCCTGCATACAAGTACTACGCCTCCATAGTATTTCGATAAGTTTTCTTCTGAATATGCTGAATAATCAGGAATTGGGGAATTAGCTATATCAAAATCTTTATCCTGATAGTATTTATTCTTATAGCTCCCCATTTCATAATCTTTCAGAAATTGAGGCCATGTAATTTCTCCTTCTCCAATAAATAATACATCAGCATATTTTTCCCACCTATCCATACTGCACGAAACAGAAGAACCTCCGCAAACTATAAGTTTACCTCTTTTTTTAAATTCAATGGCTATTTCATGCCCTCTTGAATATTGAGGAGGAAATCCAGTTATTCCAACAATATCACATTCTTGGTTGAAATCAATTTCTTCGATATATTCATCAACAATTGATATTTCAAATTTATCCCTAGGAGTTAATGCTACCAAGGTTGGCAATGCAGCATTCAGAAGTAATCCGCTATTATTTGTTAGAAAGCTAATTTCTCGCCATTCGTTACTGTAAACATCATGACCTTTAGGGTTAATAAGTAGTATTTTAGTTTTTTGTTTCATGTATGACTTTTTAATGTAAATTCAATTAGTTATTTGTGTCAAAATCGCAACTAATACAAGGCGTGAATTAAGTTGCAAAAAAATTATGATAGTGCGAACTAGTTTTTCCATCCAATGGCCTGGCAATGAGTCCTTGCAAAAAATGCCCCCGATTGTTGTGACCATTTATTCCAGGCTTCTTCTCGCATTTTAAGGGAAAGTTCCGATGAATTTTCAGAAAAACGTTCTTTCTCAAAAGCTATTGCATATTCTGCCAATTCTTTAACTTCTGTTGGAGTACCATAGCTTTCTATTGTTGCACTTGCCTCGATATTTTGAAATCCAGCATCTGAAAGTAGTGAAGCATTTTTCTTGCCATGGTTTAAATTTGTTCCCGATTCCTTTAGAATTTTGCTATTTATATATTTTCTGGCTTCGATTATCTGGAATCTAGGGAAAATAATATCACTATCCCAATCGCCGTCGCTAACCGCTACAAACCCACCTTTTTTTAATATCCTGCTTATTTCCTTTAATGCTTCAACGGGCTCTTTTAAATGCATTAAAAGGGTGTGACACCAAACCACATCAAAAGTTTCATCCGAATATTCCAAGTTAAGAACGTTGCCTGTTTTAAAGTTAATATTTCTAGCTTTATTCTTTTTAATTCGACTATTTGCTGATTCAATTTGCTTTTCGCTGATATCAATACCTGTAATCTTGCCTTTGGGTATATACTGTGCAAGTTCGTAGGTCATTTTTCCTGTTCCACATCCAATATCCAATAGGGTCATATCTTCTTTTAAATGTGGAATAAAAAATGCACCATACTTTTGAATTGTTCTTTTTTCTTGAAATCTGGTCATAACATCACTCCACCCCAATCCATATCCTTTTGCCTGTTTTTTATGTTTAACTTTAAACCCGTCTTGCGCAAAGGAAATTTTTCCATTTTCAACTTCTTTTAAGAATTCTAGTATTGCGTTAAAGGCTTGCTCTGGTTGTTCATGAAGAATCTCATGGGCAGCATCTTTGATATTTTTTAGTTTAATTCTTTCACCATAGATTTCTCTCATTGTTTCGCCTGCAGTAACCGGAGCAAATATGTCATCAACACCTTGTACGATTAACATAGGAGTTTTACCGCCTGGTAATATTTCTTCAAGCGTTGCTCTTGCTAGTGCAAGAGAGTATGGATATATTGCTTCCGTACACCATCCTTCATACCAGATTTCAGGATTACTTTCTTTTGAAAAATATGCCGTCTTAATTACTTCTTTAAAAATATCAGTATCAATTTTATTTTCATTTAACAAATCCAGTGAGATAGCTGGATAAGGTAGCTTTGGTGGCTTTACTGCTCCCATTGTTATACTTATAGTGCTTTGTGTTCTTTCAGGGTTGATATTCGCAAAGAACCTTGCTACTCTTGATCCAAATGCATGCCCTAAAACATGTAATTTCTCAATATTCAGTTGATTAATTATTTCTAGAATATCGTGAGCGATATCTTTAATCTCAATTTCGTTTGTTAAACCTGTGCTTCCATTTACTCCCCTTGGATTAATTGAAATTGTTGAAAATCCATTTTCGGATAAAAACTTCGTTAAATCATCAAAATCATTTGCTGGTCTCCCCATTGCAGGGAATAATAAAACTACAGGATCCTTTAAATCCCCTGTAATATTAATATTTAAGAAGCAGTCTCTTAATACGACTTTCATAGATCTCATTTTTTTAAATAATAAGTTGATTAAAATTTATACATATGGTTTTAAATATTGCTTGATTTAATTTCTGACAACAATGAAAATGAGTCCTTATTTTTTGTTTTTCATCATTTCTTCTTTTACTTCTATCTGTTTCTCCAGAATTGTTTTCCATTCATTTGCAAGTTGAATGATAGCGTCTTCACTTAAGTAACTATCATCATATCTAATTGAACAATTGATGTTATTTTGGTCTTCTCTAACTACGAAGTCCAGACTATAGTTAATTTTCTGCCTTGAATCATTAATTACATAAGTTTCGTATTGACCTGAATCATTAAATGCTTTTCCCTGATAATTTAATCTTACATATGTTACTGAACCAGCAGGCATAAGTTCATTCTTATTAGTCATAATATTATATGTTAATCCTAAATGAGAATATTCAGCAAATTGTTTTTCAAATTGTTTTTTAGTGGTTTCAAAATCTTGATCAACCGCTAACTTAATTGGGATATCAGTTGCAAAACAACCTACAGAATTAATGTAATTTCCAAAGGTTGTGTTTCTGTTACTTAGTCTATGAGATACTACCTGATTATTTTTACCAGTCCACTTAACCAGAGAGGTATATAACGCAGTTGCAATATCAGAGAAATGATCTCTTTGAATATTTACAGTATCAAGTGGTTTATCTATACTGATATTAATAATTTTCTGATCTTTATATAATCCTTTGTTCCCTTTTTTAAATTTATCAGGGATTTCTGAATTAAGACCGGCCTTACTGTGCAATAGTAGAAATTCTCTTTGCTCAGAAAAATCTTTGGTATTTAAAAACTTTTTTGACCCGTCAATGTAATTGAAGTAACTCCTGTCAGTTTCCTTAATATTTACTATCTCTTGTTCGTAAAAAGACCAGAAAGAATCCCATATTAGTTTACACGAGTACCCATCGGCTATTACAAAATGCGTGAATAAATATATCTTGCTGCTCCCCTTATCTTTCACTACCAGCGAGCCTATAGATTTTCCATTCAGTGAGCTTAATTCCTTAAGCAGTTCGTTCTGCAACTGTTGAAATCTAGTTTTCTTTTGTTTTTCATTATCCTTGCTAACATCTATCCATTTAAGGCTAATTTGATCCTCAGGTATATGACTCATTTTGAATTTCTTATCATTTTTAGATAACTTAAATGATAGAATTGGGTATTTCTTGCTAATTGCCTGAATTGCTAATTGCCATTTATCAATATTTATGTCCGATTTGAAGTCTATTGCCTGAACTTGAATGTACTTCGGGGGTTTTTGTCGATTTTTACAGAAATTCGTTTGGATAATGGAAAGCTCGTGTTCTTTTGTTTCGTTAAAAGAGCTGTCTGAATCCAATGAATAACCAATTTTATTACTGAGTTTTATAGTCTCGCTACTTAATTTCCCCATCTTGTTAAGATGTAACTTCCAAGCGTTAGCTAAATCTTTTTCTATTTTTTTATGATTTAAAAAATTTGGATCGCCAATTGAAAGAGATTCGTGATGTAGTCCTTTTATCATTTTATCTCCTTCATATGGTTTAAGCATATCGCTTTCAAACTGAATGCCTATTTTCGAACACAAGTCACTTATGACCTTTTGCGGCGATTTTACCAGTTCTTCATACTTTATTGTTATTACCCTGTTTTGAGGAATGGTATTGATAAAACTTAGAATATTTTGATTTGAAATACGCCAAACTTCATCAGCAAATGCCCAAGACTCCTTATTAATTCCCAAAAGCTTGTTATACCTGTTACGTACTAATGACTCCATAACAGATAATGGATGCCTTTGTAAAAAAATATAATATGAGTTAGGAGTTACTTTTTCGGCATTCTTAAGATATTCCAACTTTTCGGAGTATGGGGGAGTTTTATCTACAATTATTGATTCACCTGATAGCTCATTTAAATATTCGTAAACTTCCGAAATAGGTGTTTGGTTTTTGACAAATCCGTTAATTTCTGATTTTGCTTCTTCAACAGAGCACCCCTTCAGTACTTTAATAGTTTCATATAGTCCATCTTTAATAAATTTCCAACCTCTCTGGTCAAGTTTTTCATCCCATTCTTTAAGATTTTTATACGGAAGGAGCATTAATTCAGGTGGAGCAAACAGTTTGGAATGTCCCATTAGCATAGTTTTTAATAGGGTTGATCCAGAGCGTGGTGAGCTAAAAACATATAGTATTGGTTTCTGCTTGCTTTTAATAGTATTAATCTCACTTTTGGATTTCTTTTCTTTGCAGTCTGTTAAATCTAAATTGAAAATATCTTCTGAAATCTCTAGAAGTAAATAATCTGATAATTTATTTACAGTTGGATTCAGTAGTATTTCATTTGCATACAATTTTATTTTATAATGCTTTTGTATGTATTCAATTAGCTCCATTGATAATATTGAATCTAATCCAATATCAGTAAAATTTGTTTTATCTGTGATAAAATGAGTTTTAGTCCCTGTTATTTCAGAAAGCCACCTTCTCAACTGATCTTTTATCCGCTCCTTTTTATCAAAATTTGTTTGAGTTAAAATCTCATTTGAATTCTCAAGCTGACCACGCAAAACTTTATCAACTGTTTCTGATTTATTTATGCCAGAGTTATTCCGGATGCTTGGCATATCCAAATTATCTTTAATCCAGTACTCAGATTTAGTAAATTGATATCCAGGAATCTGTACTTTTGACACATTCGAATTAATATATAAGAGCTTCCAATTAATCTCTATTCCTGAAACCCATAGCTGACATATTTTATAAATATCATTGTTATTTGCTAATAGTCGTATAAATTCACTTCCTGCATCTCCCGTTAATATTTGTGCTAATGTATTTACTTCTTGATTTGATGAGATGAAGATATCTTTTTCTCCTGCAGTTTCGTTTAGTATAATCTTTTGTAGCTTTTCTTTAATTTTATCTTTTCCTTTAGCCAAAAATGCTACCCGATGTTTATAGGCTGTTCTTCCTGTTTGAAGTGTGTATGCATAATCCTTAATTTGTTGTGTCTCAGTATTTGTGTTTTTTAAGAATATTAACTGCGAATTAAGAATTTCTTTAAGCTGTTCTGGTGTTTTAGCTGAATAAATGAAAGCATAATTTTCTGATTCTTCTCCCATTATTTTTTCAGTTTTTTTGTGTTCTTCTAGCAGCACATGTGCATTAGTTCCACCAAAACCAAACGAACTAATTCCGGCTCTTCTCGGATGATTATTGTCTTCCCATTTTCTAGCCTTATTAATTACATAAAATGGGCTATCTATTAATCCGAGGTTTGGATTAATTGTATTCAAATTTATTGAAGGAGGTAAAACCTGATTCTGAATTGCCAGTACTGCTTTTATTAAACTTGCTATGCCTGATGCAGCTTCCAGGTGGCCAATGTTTGTTTTTATAGAGCTTAATCCACAATATGATTTTACAGCATTAGAGCCGCTGTTTTTCATCATTTTTGAAAAAGCCATCTTTAACCCCTTAATTTCAACAGCATCTCCCAATGATGTTCCGGTACCATGGGTCTCAATGTATTCTACCGATGAAATGTCTATACCAGCTTTTTGATAACAATCCTCTATAAGCGAAGCCTGAGCAGTGGGATTAGGAGCCGTAAAGGAAGTAGACCTCCCACCATGATTAATACTTCCTGACTTAATTACGCAAAGAATATTGTCATTATCAGCAATGGCTTCGTCCATAGATTTCAACAATATTGCGCCTCCGCCTTCACCCCGAACATAACCATCTGCTTTTTCATCAAAGGTTTTGCATTTTCCATCTTCACTTAGCATTCCTGCACTATTGAACGACATATGTAGGAATGGATGTGTTATAAAATTAATACCTCCTGCAAGAGCCATTTTACAACGTCCTGAGTTTATTGAATCAATTGCCCTGATTACAGCAACTAACGAACTTGAGCAAGCAGTATCAATTGTCTCACTAGGACCATTTAGGTCTAACATATAAGATACCCTATTTGCTATTACAGAATGTGCATTTCCTATTGATGCAAATGCTTCTGTTGAGGTAGCAGAAGAATTAATCAATTGTAAATAATCAAAATTAGCGCATCCTACAAACACCCCCATATTGCTCCCGGATAGCTCTACAGGTGAATATCCGGCATTTTCAATAGTGTGCCAGGCAATTTGTAAAAACCATCTTTGTTGAGGATCCATGTATTCGGCTTCTCTCGGAGAAATTCCAAAAAACTGAGGATCAAACTCCTTGATGTTGCTTACAAATGCTCCCCATTTTACAAAGTCTTTTTCAATATTTTGATATGCTTTCCAATCCCACCGGTCATCAGGAATTTCAGAAATAAGATTCTTGCTTTTTATAATATTATCCCAAAACTCTTCAAGTGTGGGTGAACCCGGAAAATTGCCGTCAACTCCAATTACTGCTATATCAGAGTTTGATTTATTATTTGATTGAAATGTCAACTTCTCTGATTCTTTATAAAATCCTTCTTTGGCTACAACAGATTGTTTATAGTTTTCAACAGACAATTTATCTTGGCTTTGTGAGATTACATTTTCAGTTAATAGGTGAGAGCTTTTTCCAGATGCACTATAATACCCTTCTATTGTTTCTTTGAAACTTGAAAGAATGTTCTCCGCAATTTCAAGAATTGTCGGATTAGAGAAAAAATCTGCAGGTGAAAGTTCTATTCCAAATTTTTCATTTATTTTATTTGAATACTCTACCAGAGCAAGTGAGTTGAGACTGTATTTCTCAATTCTTTGCATCCTGTCTACTGACTGACTTTCCCCTATTAATAGGCTTAGTAACTCAGAAATATCTTTAACTACAAAATCCAGAACACTTTCTGAAATGAAATCTGGTTTCTTTATGTCCGTATTGTTTTCTAATGTTTTATTCTCACTAATGTTATTATTTAGTGGGTAATATTTCAGAATCTCATTTTTGAAATTTTCATTGATATTCTCTGCGATTTCAAGAATTGTTGGATTAGAGAAAAAATCTGCAGGTGAAAGTTCTATTTCAAACTTCTCATTTATTTTGTTTGAATATTCTACTAAGGCAAGTGAATTTAGGTTATACTTTTCAATTCTATCTACCTTGTTAATAACTTCGTGACTACCGGTTAGTTGCTTCAGAAGATCTGATATATCTTCTACTATTTTGGAAATTACTGTTTGCTCTTCTTTTATTTCAACTTTTTTCATAACAGGTTCAATTTCACTTTTTTTAACTTCAAGAAAATCCAATATTTTTTGTTTGACTCCTTTAAGTAATACCAATTGACTGTATTCGTGCTGACAAACTGCATTAAGAAAGGTTTCAATTCCCTCTTCATTGCTAATTGGTTTTAGTCCAAAATTCTTGAAGAATAGTTTAAGAAGTTCAGAATCTATTTGCATTCCTCCGTGCATCCATAACGGATAGTTTATAGATACGGTTTTATTAATATGACTTTTTCTTTCATTGAGTGACTCTGAAAAATAGTCCATAAAAGAATTCGCATATGCATAATCGGATTGTCCAAAGCTTCCAATAATCGATGAAACTGATGAAAATAAAACCATAAGGTCTAATGGCACATTGGAAGTTTCTTCATATAACAGTAGTGTTGAATCTATTTTGGCTTTTAATACATTTCTTACTCTTGTCCAGTTTTTGTCAACAATTCGGGAGTCATCTATAATTCCGGCACAATGTATTATGCCATTAATTTCACCATACTCAAGAATACTCCGTGTGATAACATTCTTCACATCTTCTCTTTTAGACATATCTGCCTGGATATAGATTGACCCCCTTTTTAATCCATCTGGAAAAATAGGAGCTGTCAGGCTAAGGTCTGTACGTCCAGTAAGAATTAGCCTTGCGTTATATTTATTTTTCAGAACCTGCCCTATTTGAAGTCCAATTTTTCCAGCTCCTCCAGTAATGAGATAAACACCATTTTGTTTTAGTCTACTATTTTTATTTTGTATTTCTACTTCTTTTAATGTTTTCTCGTACCTCTTGCTCTTATAATATCTAACCACCTTAGAATTAGATGAAAACTCATTGGTTATGGCTATTATGTCTTCCTTAAAACTATAACTCCCTATTATATTGATTAAACAATATTCGAGGTTTTTATTCTCATTTGCCCCAACCTTTAATAATGATTCGATTGCATTTGTTATTGGACTAGATTTAGGTGAATTATATGCAATATAAAGTTTTAAAGGATTATTTTGACCTGAAAGGCTTTGCAAGAAATAAAAGAGAGGTAAAAATTGTGTAAATAAATTATTTTCCAAATTATCATAAAGTGTGTTCTCTTCATTATTGTTAAAATAAAATACAATCTTTGAAAAGTTGCTATTTTCATTTTGGAGAGTCTTTACCAATTCGTCAAAGCATTCCTTATTTGAAAAATCAACCAAAAATTTATTTTTGGGAATTACTTGAAATTTGTTTCCATTGGAAACACTGTATACTGATTGCTTTTTGATACCAGTTCGCTGACTAATAAGTTCAGCTGCTTCGAGTATTTCAGGTCCCGAAATGAACATAACATCACCTTCCTGGGAGTTATTCTTGTACTGAACGAGTTGTTTTTCATCCCATGTGCCAGCAAGATGAAAAGTGTAAATATTCGATTCAATACTATCCTGTGGAATTTCTGCTCTTAAATTGTCGGGTTTGATTTTCTTTGCAGTAAATCCTATTACGGATGCTAATAGTTCTCCTTTATCACTTATTAACTTAAGATCACATTTATAATTCGATGTGTTTAAAGTTTCTTTTTTAATGGCATACACATAAAAATGTGCTGGCAATTTTTTATATGATATGAAGTTTTCAATTCCAAAAGGAACGTATATGTAGTCTTTTTGGTGGAAGAATACAGAAACTGTGTGAAAAGCACCATCCATAAGCGCAGGGAATACTGTTAAGTTATTCTCCTTATTTTCAATAAATTTTATTTCGGATATTGCTTCATTATCATTATAACAAATCCGTTCTACGGATTGAAACATACTGCCCAGATTTAAACCAAGAGATTTGAAGCGTTCATACACGTATCTTTTTTCAATTACCTTTGACATTTTATTCTGTAAGTTCTCAGGATTGAATTTTTCCTTTGAAATACTTAAATCAACATCGAAGTAAGAAGCAGTAAAATGATTTGTTTTGTTGCTATTGGAAGATACTGTTATTTGATTTTTACTTGCCTGGTATTCAGAATAAACAGCATTATCCGATGCATTAAAACGATAAGGAGTTAACCACCTGATATTTTTAATTCCGACCGGTTTATCTGTATTTTGTTGCTGTATTATATTCAGAGCAATATCGATATACGCAGTACCAACAAGAATTTTGTCTGAATAAACAAGGTGTTCTTTTAAGAAATATTCTTGCCCATCAAATACGCTATTGCAAGTAACTTTACCATTATCAATACTTACGTTTTGGATAAGTCCGAATTTTTTTTGTCTGTTATGTTCTTTTGAACGAGAGTACGACTCTTCAAAATCTAACTGATAGTTTTCTTCTTTAAAATCTCTGGTAGGAAGCGATATTATTCCAATATTATCATTAAAAAGTTGTTCTAATATATTGTCATTGCCAAGTGTCCATGATTTTGCAATTTCATTCATTGATGCATCGTTCAACACCTGTTTAGCATTTGAGCCCTTTGCACTTCCTCTGTATACTCTTTCAGAACTATAAGTATTTACCAAGTATTCTTTTAAATTGGCTATAAGTTCGTAAACAGAATTAGCAATAACTGCCAGTCGTTCTTCCCATGGTTTTCTTCCTAAAGCCAGTGTATAACTAATTTTTTCAATTTTATTCTCCAATTCATGTTGGTTTACAATCAAATGATTTGTCATTTTTTGAATAAAACTATCTAAAGTTGCTTTATCTCTTCCAGAGAAGGCGAATATATATGGTTTGTTTTGTTTACGAATTTGTTGTTTTTCACCTAAATATTCTTCAATTACGACATGGGCATATGCACCCCCGAATCCAAAAGAGTTAACTCCAGCAATATGAGGCTTATTTCCATTCCTGTTCCATTTGACATGCTCTTTGTTTATATAAAGACCAGACCCCTCAAGTTTTATTGCTGGATTTAATTCTTTAAATTCAGGCATAGCAGGGATTAGATCATTTTTCATTGCATATATTGCTCGGGTAATTCCTGCTAATCCAGCTGACCCTTCGGTATGTCCAATACTAGCTTTTATAGAACTTATAGCACAGTTAACTCCTTCTGCTTTCATAGCACTAAAAGCATTTTTAGTTGCATTAACCTCAATAGGATCACCTAGTTGAGTACCTCCTGCATGAGCCTCGATAAACCCAATGTCCGCAGGATTTATACCGGCTTTTTTCCATGCACTTACTATTACATCGGTTTCTCTTTTTACGCTTGGTGCTGTTAAAGCAGGAGTATAGCCTCCATGACTAATTGCTGAGCCTTTTATTACAGCATGTATATGATCTTTATCTTTTTTTGCCTTACTAAGTGGTTTAAGCATTAATGTAATTACTGCTTCTCCGGGAACATACCCATCTGCACGCTTGTCAAATGAGCGGCACCTGCCTGTTGAGGAAAGTATTCCTGAACTGCAGAAATATAAGTAATGCCATGGACTGAGCAATAAATTTGTTCCAGAAACAAAAGCCATATCACATTCACCGTTTAATATTGAAGTACATCCTAAATGAAGGGCTACAAGAGATGAGGAACATGCTGTATCTACTGTTAGGCTAGGTCCTTGTAAATCAAAAATAAAAGACGGATAATTTGACAACATTGTTGAAGCATTGCCTGTGCCATCGTATGGGCTTACTCTTTTTCCGGATCTTAATATTTCATATAAATAATCATGAAAGCATGCACCAACAAACATGCCTGTTTTTGTTCCTCTAATTTTATTACCGTAACCAGCATCATCTATTGTAGAATAGAGAACCTGTAATAATTTTCTTAACTGAGGATCAATGGTTTGTGCTTCTAGTGGTGAAATATCAAAGAAAGATGCGTCAAATCCTCCTACATTATTTATATAACTCCCACTTTTACAATAAAGTTTATCGGGTTGTTGTTTTCTACTATCATAGTAAGGCCGGAAATCGAAATGATCTCTTGGGATTTCTTCTATCAGTTCTTCCATTGAGACAAGTTTGTTCCAGAAATCATCCAGACTTTCGGAACGTGGCATTAATCCAGAAATTCCGATTATTGCAATTGCATCCTTGTCTTCTTTCAGACTAATTACGTCGTTTATTAGATTTGATGTATTGTGTAAATTTGTATCTATCTTTTGTTCTATTTGATGTGCGGAATTTTTATCATCTGGCTTTTCCGGTAAAAGAAAGGAGAATTCTTTTGAATAACTTTCAGAGAAATAGTCTGCCAATTCAATTATATTCTGGTATTCAAAGAATAAAGTTGGATATAATTCTATTTTTAGTTCTTCTTCAATTCGTTGAGATAGATTTAATAACTGCATTGAATCCAATCCCATATCCATGAAATTTTTTTGATCAGTTATTTTTACTTCACTGTTAATACCAACAAGTTTTTGCCTGATGTATTCTCTTATATGCGAACCTAAATCTTGATCGTTTTGGATAATAGCATTATTGTTTGTAAGCGAAACACTGTTTTGTTCATTGTTTGTAGAGTGGTTTAATTCTGTTTTCTCATGGTTAATATTTAATCCTATAAAACCTTTAGCACTTAGAACAATATTCTTATCCTTAAGCGTAAAATCAATGTTTATAATGTTATTGTTTTTTACATTCAGAACAGCTCTTGAACTTTTAACTTTCCCGGTTTGATTTAATGATACAATCATTTTTTTTATTACAATTGGAACATAGGCTTTTAATTGTTCCTTCTTAAGCTGTAACAACCCAGACATTATCGCAGCTTCCAAATATGCAGGATGAATATACCAGTTGTTATAAGAGCTGGTTTGAGATTTAAGTACAAGTTCAGAAAATACAGACTCCCTATTGCAATATGCCTTCGCTATTGTTTTTAAAGAATCTCCATGCTTAATATTTGTATGTTCATCTAAATTGTATATTTCATTTGTATTAAAAGTTCGTTCATAAACTTTGTCTTCAAATGTTTCGGAAAAATCCGCAGGCTGCACATCTAATGAAAACTCTCCTTTCCCGACTACAACTGAGTTGCTGTATTCGTTTGATTCATATATAATCGAAAATTTCTGACTTTCTTCATCCTGACCAAATTTTACTTTCAACCTTACAAAATCATTTTCATTAAATCGGATCGGTTCTTCAAATGTGAAATTATGCAAATACAGAGTTTTACTGTCAGGCCATTTCTCTCGTATTTCTTCAATTATTATTGATATAAATGTTACGCCTAAAAGTATTGGTTCTCCGTTTACAAGGTGGTGCTGTACATAAGGTTCTGATTTGTAAAAAACAAACTCTTTTTTTCTTTCTATTTCTGAACCCTTTATTTTGTTTAACAATTCTTTTGCTTCAGATACAGATATCAATCCATTCTGAAGTTTCTCCAAAATATGTTTTTTATTCATGGCTTCTTATTTGTTTATTACTTAATCGGCTATATTATTGACATTAAGCATGAGAATGTTCTAGAATTATCTTTTTCTTAAAAAATATTATTACCTAGCAAAAGGGCGTAATTTGTTTAATTGATTAGTTTTTCTGCTAAATCAACTGAAATTAGTCCTTGCGAAAGCTTCTCCAGTAACTCTTCATTTGTTAAAAGGTTATAATCAAAAGTTTCAGCAGGTTCGTTTATTTGCTTATTCAACCAATATTTTTTATTGTTGTTTTTTTGATCTGGAAGAGGGAATCTGGTCCTTTTATAGTTAGAGTTTAGCTCAGGAGTAAACGATTGTAGTATAATATGAGCATTGGTGCCTCCAAAACCAAATGCTGAAACTGCAGCATGGAATTCGCCTCGACCGTCAATTTTTTCTATATTTAAAGCTGGATAAAAAGGCGAGTTATTGAACCCAAAACGTGGATGTGGTTCCGTACAATTAAGCGTTGGAACTATTGTTCTTTTATTCAAAACTAATGATGCTTTTAGCAGACCTGCTATCCCGCCTGCTTGTAAAAGATGACCAAAATTTGATTTTACAGATCCTACTGCACAAAAATGTTTGTTTTTAGTATATAATTCGTATACTTCTTTAGCTGCTTTTATTTCTATAGGATCTCCCAACATAGTGCCAGTACCATGAGCTTCAAAATACCTTACGGATTGAGGGTTTACACCACTGTTTTCAATGGCCATTTTAATAACTTCCTTCTGCCCTTCTATTGAAGGAACTGTTATTCCCATTGTTTTGCCGTCATTATTAATTCCTGTACCACAAATTACAGCAAGTATATTGTCTCCTTCTTCTACGGCCTTGTTATAGTTTTTTAGCATTACCAACCCTGCTCCTTCTCCAAAAATACATCCATCTGCATTCTTATCAAATACTTTAATTTTTGAAGTGGGCGAAATAATTCCTGCCTTCTCGAATCCTTCCAATTCAAATGGATCGAGCAATAATTTCACCCCACCTGCAACAGCCATTTCTGATTTTCCAGATAAAATATTTTGGCAAGCCATGTCCAATGCCACCAGAGATGATGAACATGCTGATTCAACTGTCTGGGCACTTCCTTTCAGATTGTAAAAATCAGAAATTCTGGCAGATATCATATTTGGAATCATACTTACAAGTACTTTACCATACTGATCTTCCGGAATTAAATGTTTAAATTGTTTTACATAAGAGCTATCTCCTCCGCCAATAATTACGTCAATCAACTTACCTGAAAGTTCTTCTTTTGTGTACCCCGCGTTATTAAATAAATTATCAGCTAAACTTAATATTTTTCGTTGGTGAGGATCAATTAATGTTGCTTCCTCTGAACTTAGTTTAAAATACCCGGCATCAAATGATTCAATATCATCTATAAATCCACCCCATGATATCTTGTTGTTCACAGTATAGGTTTTCCCAATTTTATGATCTTGCCACAAATTATCCCACCTGTCAAAGTTAACCTGACTAAAGAGTTCCTTTCCATTATAAAGATTTTCCCAAAACTGATCTAAAGAGCTGGCTCCCGGAAAACACAGAGATGTTCCAATTATGGCGACTTTATCATTCAAAACAGCCGATTTTATGTTATTGTTGGACTTAGTTTTATATGATGTTTCAATTGGTGTTTCTTTGCTTACTTCTTGACTTGTTTTTGCTTGCGCACCAATTTTTAAAAGATATTGACTTAGTTTTTTAACATTTGGATTTGAATAAATTGAGTCGGAATCAATATTGATATTGAAACTTTTTTCCAATTTATCCAACATTTTAATCATAAATATTGAATCAATACCAAGATCTTCAAAATTTGCTTTACTATCAATTCTATTTATAGGAAAATCGAATAACTCAGCGCAAATTTCTTTTACAGTATTTTCTATACTGTCGATGTCGCTTATTTCAAAAGTTGTGTTATTAGATTTAATCTGTTCTTTTTGCTGAACTAATCCACGGTTTAAAGATTTTGTAATTTTATCTTTCTCTCCCGGAATAACGGCAACAGTGTTATTATTGTGGGTTAAAACTTGTTTAAAGGCTTCAATTCCTTGTTTATCGGAAAGAGGAATAATACCACTTGTTTCCTTCATATAGTTAATCCCGTACGAATCTATTTCCATTCCGCCGTTTAACCATAGCGACCATAGCACCGAAATAGTTTTTCCGCATGTATTTCCTAATTCGCTTTCATGATTTCGCCAACATGCAAAATGATTTAAAAAACTATTACCATACGAATAATCGCCTTTGGTATTGGTACCCAAAAGTGATGAAATAGATGAGAAAACTGCAAAAAATTCGATAGGCAGCATACCAATAGCATAATGAAGAGCTAATACACCTTTTACTTTTGAGTCTAAAACATTTTTAAACTCTTCTTCGGGTTTATTTATAAGCAAGCCAGATTTAATTGTACCTGCGCAGTGAATTACTCCTGTAATATTACCAAATCTGTCCAAACTTTCTTGAATTACTTGCTGTGTTGTTGCAATGTTAGAAATATCGGTTGATTTATAAAGTACTCTGGCTCCTTTAGCTTCAAGGTCATTTATTAAACTTTGTTTTTTTATATCTATTTCAGACCTTCCAATAACCACAATATTAGCTTTGTAATTTTCTGCAATATATTTACAAAGCAGGATTCCAATTCCTCCAAATCCTCCAGTAATTATATAGGTTCCTCCTACTTTCAGGGATATGGACTTGTGCGGTTGTACATAATGGTTTGGAGCATACCATTTCTGAATATACCTGATGTTGTTTTCTAGTTTTATATGCTGACAACCAATTATAAGAGATTCATTGATGATATTAAAGAATTTAATGTCATTAATGACGCTACCCTTTTCTGTATTGAAATATGCTGATTTGTTTTGTAATGAATCTGA
Organism: Bacteroidales bacterium; assembly: GCA_022360575.1. GTDB lineage: Bacteria > Bacteroidota > Bacteroidia > Bacteroidales > UBA12077 > UBA12077. The sequence goes on from JAKSCO010000215.1 coordinate 29,069, forward strand.
TTTTATTGAAAGTACCTTTAGAGTAATATTGCTATTCTCCAACTGAATGGTTTTTCCTAAACCCAACAATGCTTTTTGTTGTGCCGATTGTATATTGTTCTCATCGGTAAAAGCGTGTAACAGTTGAATTTTACTTAATTGAATGTTTCTATTTAATGATTTTATTAAACGTAAGTAAAACAATGCATCATCATATACTTCGGTAGATTGAGTAATAATTCCGGTGAGATTAACGATTGATATTGATTCGTTGCTATATAGTTTGATATCTTGCAATAACTTATCCAGATTACTTTCATTCGAATATTCAATGCTATATTCATTCTCGGTGTACTTTTTGTAGAATGTACTACATTTAACAAATATAAAGTTTATAGAGTTGTCGTGCTTTGCTTTGTATTTTTGACAGTAACTGAATGGTTCAAATTGAGGGTTATAAAATACGATAATATTCTTAATTCCTTCTGAATTTATTTGCTCCACCGATTTTTCGGCCTGCCACTCTTCTGAAAAATACCAAACTTTTTCATCGTTGGTTCTAATCATTGGTATAAAGTTGTCTTTATTTGCAGTTTGAGAGTTGTTATTATTTCTGTTCTTGTTGGTGTATTTACCTTCGACCCAATACCTGTCCTTTATAAATACAGACGTTGGTAAAGAAATTTTATTTGCTCCTTTGGGTTTAAAGTTTTCATTCCAATTAATTTGTTCGCCATTTAACCATTTCTTTAATAAGAATTGTTTGTCAGCTGACACTTGATTTATATTTACTAACTTATCTGTGCTTTTATGGTAAGATTTCAATGACTTTAATAACCCGGCAATATCATTAGCCAATACCAAAAATCTAAATTTTTCGTGCTTTCTGCCAAGTTGCAATGTGCAAGCTACATTGCGTAATAAGGTATTCTTATTACTCTGGTTCTCACTCTGTTTATTGAGTTCTAAGTCTTCCGACTTATCTTGAAGATACTGAATGAAATTTTCAATATATTCAGTCAGTCGATCTTCTGATTTGCCAGAAAAAGGTATCGCTACATATTCATCCGGGTATTTGTTAGCATCATTTTGATTTTCTATCCACTCATCAATAATAAAATGGGCATTGGTCCCACTAAAACCAAAGGAACTTACGGCCGCTCTTCTTGGCATGTTTGAGTCTTTTTCCCATTTGGTTTTTTTATTAAGAATATAAAAAGGAGTATTTTCAATTTCAATGTTATTATTAATAGAATTAAAATTCGTTGTTGGCGGCAATATTTTGTTATTCAAACTCATAACAATCTTTATAATTCCTGCTATTCCCGAAGCTGCTGCCAGATGCCCAATATTTGTTTTCACAGAACCAATACCACAGAACTGTTTTTTCGTGGTAAATTCTTGAAAGGCTTCAGACAGAGCATCAATCTCAATTGGGTCGCCTAATCTCGTACCTGTACCATGTGCTTCAACATAATTGATAGTTTCAGCACTAATCCCAGCCTTGTTTAAAGTTTCTATTTCCAGTTCTTTCTGGGCTATACCACTTGGTGCTGTAATACCATTTGTTTTACCATCCTGATTAATTCCGCTGCTTTTTATTACAGCATATATATGATCGTTATCCTTTTTAGCTTCCTTTAAAGACTTGACGACAACTACTCCACATCCTTCGCCTAAAACAAACCCATTGGCCTTGTCATCAAATGTTTTACATTGACCATCAGGTGCAAACATATTTGCATTACTTGACAGTATATAATATTGAGGAGTAGTTGAAACATATACACCCCCTGCTAAAGCTATATCAGTTTCTCCTGACAAAATACTTGAACATGCCTGATGCAGAGCAACGAGTGATGAAGAGCAAGCTGTATTAAGAGTTACGCAGGGCCCCTTTAGATTCATAAAGTACGACACCCTTGAGGCCAGAATCGATGAATCATTGCCCCAAAATGCTTGTGGTTCAATTTTAGCTCCTATATTTCGCAGTCTTTGAATATAATCACCTTCCATACAGCCGGCATATACACCACATCGTAATTTATCAATATGAGTACCTGTATACCCTGCATCTTCCAGTGCTTTATAACTTTCTTCCAGAAATAATCTTTGCTGAGGATCAATGTATTTTGCTTCATTCCCCGAGATACTGAAAAATTGAGGATCGAACAGCTCAATATTATTAACCGAACCACACCATTTGCTATTTGTTTTATCAAGCTTTGAAACATCTTCATCGTAAAATTCAGACACGTCCCACCTTGATTGAGGAACCTCTCTTATGGAGTTTCTCCCATCTAGAATTCCCTCCCAAAACTCTTGAAGATTTTCATAGTCAGCAAAACGACCTGACATACCAATAATGGCGATATCATTATCTTTTATCCTTTCTTTATTTGCTTCTTGTTTAAAGGGAATAATTTCATTTACACTTAAAGTTGCTGTCTGATCATTAATCTGGGGAATATCCTGCTTTTTTACAGGGACAATCATGTGCCCATATTTGGTTTCTATATGTTTAACTAATTGATCTAAATTATTGTAATTAAACAATACAATTGCAGTTAGTCGTATTCCTAGTTTTAAATTTATCTTATTGATTAATTCAACTCCTGAAATAGAATCAATCCCTATTTGCACAAAATCTTTTGAAAAATCAATCTTTTCCTTTTCAATTCCTGAAACCTCAATAACAGATTCTAGTATTGAATTTTGTACATGGTGGAATATCTCATTGAAATCAGGTTCATTTTCAGGAATTTGAGGTATTTTGACATCAAATGTTGAAGTAATATGTTTATTGAGTTCTTCCAAATTTGGATAATTGAAAAATACTGTGTTTTTAAGTTTAACACCCAGAGTTTGATTTAATTTATCAACTATTTCAACTCCAACAATTGAATCAATTCCTAATTCGGAAAAGGACCTTCGTAATGTTATCTGATCGCTTGGCATTCCTGTGCCATTAGATATTACTTCTAGAATTCGTTCCAGCACATAATCTTGGTTTGATGGATCCTCATAATGTGTTTCAACTGTCGGTTGTTCAAATTGAACGTTTCCTGCAATCTCTCTAGAGTTCTGTAATTTTATTTCACCATTGCTTTGAGCTATAATAATGCGCTGTGACCATAAATCATCTATATTATCAATCTCGCCTTTAGACTGTAAATTTATATAGCCTTCTTGTTTTAATACATCAAACCATTTCAGTGTTGACAAAATAGGACTTCCTTCTTCCCTTATCTCTTTGTCTTGGGACAACCACCATCCATCTAACAGACCAAATGTCAATGATAAGAAGTCTTGTTTTTTTGTCATTTCATTAATTAACAAGACACCTTCAGATACTAATAGTTTTTTGATATTTCTTATCGTATTTCCAATATTAGTGGTAGCATGAAGCACATTTGTGGCAATTACCATATTATAATCCCCAAGGTTAAATCCTTGATCAAGTGGTTCTTTCTCAATATCTAAGTGTTTAAATTCCAGATTCGGGAATTCTCGTCCAAACTTTTCTTTTGCTTTTGTAAGAAAGTGAGTAGAAATATCAGTAAAGATATATTGTATTTGAACATCATACCTACTTAGTTTTTCACAAACTTGTCGTGTAGTACTACCCGTTCCTGATCCAATTTCGACTATTTTGAATACTTTTTGATCATTTGAATCAATAAGCTGTACAGCAATTTCAGCAATTAAATCTGTATAATAGTCAGCTATATTATTTCCAGAGTATATTCCTTGAACAAGTTCTAATGATCCGTTTGGAAACATTACATCTGTTGCTGCTATGTTCCCTGTTAGAATATCACTATAAGAATCCAAACATGTGTGTATTAGATTATAATATGGCTGTATCGATGGGCTTTCAACATTAACTTCAGCAATGTCAATAGGATTATCTCTTGAACTTTCAAGATTGTCAAGTTCATTACAAAGCTTAATATGTTTTTGATGAATTATACCCTGATCAAATAAATTTGTCCACCTACGACCGGCTTTGTTATTATGACCAGTCAGCTTTTCATAGATTATGTCTAGTGTATCAAAGGCCTTACGGGTTAACATTTCAATACCTTTAGCGGTTGCTACAAGTTCTTGATTAATAGCATTTGAAACCTTATTTATTTTCAGGACATCATCATTTAACAAAGAAAGTTGCGCACCAGAATGTGGAAGTTGACGGAAATACAAATCCTTACTATATCCCATATCTTCCAAAGCAGAATAAGTGGAGTTGATAGCTAAGACCCTGTTTAAGGAAGTGCTCAGTATTTTCTCTATAACTTGCATTCCCTCTTCAGGAATTATAGAATAAATCCCTTGTGAGGCCATTATATTCTGGTATTCTTTTCCTGCAACAACACCTATTGTTCCCCAGTACCCCCAATTAATAAGTTTTAAAGGGAATGGTGTATATTGTTGCATCGCCTGAATATAAGAATCCTGAAATTGGCTGGCTGCGGAATAATTACTTTGTCCATAGCTACCTGTAAAAGATTGACAGGATGAGAAGAACAACATAAAATCCAACGGAAGCTTTCTTCCTTGTTGACAAAGATTAATTGTTCCTTCAACTTTCGATTGTAAAACATTCATTAATGATTGTCGATCCATTGACTGAATTGTTCTGTCTTCCAAAACCAAAGCAGAATGAACAATTCCATTTATATCTCCTATTCTTTCAATAATTGTTTTTAGCGTTTCATCTAATTGATTACTATCCGAGACATCACATTGATAATAAAACATCTTTGGGGTTAGAAGACATGCCTTAATTTCAGGTCTATCCTTGATTTTTTCAGGCTTACTTCTCCCTAACAAGACCACTTTAGCATTGTAATTATCTATCAGCCTGTTTGCCAATTCAAAGCCAATTCCTCCTGTGCCGCCAACAATAACATATATCCCGTTTTCTTTTAGAAGGATATCATCTTGAACCAACAATTCTGTATCAAGTAATTGTTGTTTATAGGTTAGCTTTTCTCTTATAAGATATTCACCAGATCCATACGAATTAAACAAATTTACGTAATCAAAACATTCTTCTTTTTCGTCAAAGTTTAAATCAATATCCCAAGTACGTACCTTCCAAGTAGAAAATTCTTTTGATAATGATTTAACAAAGCCTTTAATTACACTTAAAACAGGATTTTCAACGATTTGTAACTGCTTTGAATTTAATAGTAAAACGTTAAAGTCTATATTTTCTTTATAATATGGAGATAAAGATTTAACCAGCTCAAAAAATCTTTGAATTGCATTATATACGACTTTGGATTCGAGATTGGCAATCTCTTGGTAATCTTCTTCTAGGCTAGGTTGTATATAATACACACAATCTAATTCACCAAGGTCTTCTATCTTTTCTGAACTTAATGTCTTTTTATTTGAATTTATATAATTAAAAATACCTTTTTCTGTTTTAATGTAAATCACTGATCCTGAATTGTTTTTTGATAAAAAATCTAATTGACTATCAGTGATTCGATCCCCGGCTACTAACAATTTTTTGGTCTTGAATTCTTCAATTGCACGCTTTTCGGCTAATGCATCACTATTAATCCTTTGCCAATAGGGTTTGATGATGTGAAACGATTTTTCACGCGGCGATGTTTTAAGATAAATATCTTTTAAAGATGCTGTTAACTTACCATCTTCAGAGTAAAGATTTAGATGGTATTTCTCATCTTTTTTAGAAGCCTCTAAGTATTTAGTTCTAATAAGCGAAGAATTTAAATATATTTCTCCAATATGAAAAGGTTTACTAACCTGATCTAGATGTTTGCTAAACCATAGCAATGAATGCAATGCACTATCGAGTATTGTAATTTTCCTGGCATTTTCTGATGTATATGTACCATGATTAATAGATAGTTCAGCAAAAAGTTCATCCTCTTTATAATAGAGCTCTTTTATAACTTGAAGACTTTCCCCATAACGTGCTTGACTTTTAGCTAGCATATTATAGAAATCTCTTTTTGATTTAACAAACTTGAATCCTTTCTTCTTGTCATACAATTTGATTGATTGAGTTTTTTTTCCATCAGAAAACTCTTGAACTACACATTCAACAAATCGTAAACTACCATTATTGTTTGATATTACCCATTTATCAGATTCTTCAATGTATTTAGATTTTAAAATTATATCTTCATTAGAGGCTAGTTTGCAAGATTGCAGCAATGTTAGGTCATTCAACAAGTAGTTGCCTGACTGCAAATTATCTTTCAACATGATAATGTAATAGGCAGCTGGTAAAATGGTATACCCATCTATTTCATGGTCTTTTACAAAACCCTCACTACCAGACACCTTAAATTTACAAGCTGTTTCTTCACTTTTGCTGTGATAAAGTCTATTAAAAGCAATATTATTTTTGAAATAATTGCCATCGAATTCCAGCCAATAATCATTTTTAATGAAAGGATAAGTTGGTAAAGAAATAAATCTTGCTTTATCCATTGGATTTATTTCTAGCCAATTAATTTTGTTCCCCTTCTCATATTGCAAACTTGTTTCATACAGCTTTTTATCAACATAATTTGCCACTTTATTATTATTCTGATTTACATCGTTCTTAGTGTTTTCTCCAATATTTTCTAAATACCTCCCTATTATTCTGATGGCTTGTTTTAAGCTATTAACAATAAAAGTTTCTCTATGGCTAAAATGATTCCTCCCAAATTGAAGTGTTCTAACAATATCCTGAAGAGCAACATCTTCTTTGTTTTTTTTCAGCCAGTTATAAAAGTTAATTATCAACTTTTGCAACACTAAACCATCTTTTGCAGAAAAAGGCAAAATGTAATTTTTTTCTTCGCTAACATGTTTTTTTTCGGGCTTAAATTGTTCAAGAATAACATGGGAATTTGTACCTGAGAATCCAAAAGAACTAACTGCAACTCTTAAAGGATTACCATTGTTTTCAATACAAACATTCTCCATTGGAATTCTAAAAGGACTATTTTCCAAAGAAAAGTGCTCGTTTTGTTCAGAATAGTATAATTGATAAGGCACTGTTTCGTGTTTCAAAACACAAATTGATTTCACCAAACCGCACATCCCTGCTGATGTAATCGTATGTCCAATATTTGGTTTGTGTGATCCCAAATAACAAAACTGTTTCTTTTCTGTTTTTTGGGTATAAGCATTTATTAATGCCTTTACTTCGATCGGATCTCCAAGTTTTGTCCCTGTTCCATGAGCTTCAACATAATTAATTGTTGACGGCGAAACATTAGCCTTTTTCAAAGTAGACAGTATAAGTTTTTCTTGAGACCTAGCACTTGGAGCAGTAATACCATAAGTTGTTCCATCCTGGTTCACAGCACTTCCCAGAATTACAGCATGAATATTGTCATTGTCTTTGACTGCCTTATTGTAAGGTTTTAAAACTAAGCTCACACAACTTTCTCCTAAGGCAATACCGTTGGCTTTATTGTCAAATGTCCTTGAGCAACCATCAGGTGAAAGCATCATTGACTTTGAAGTTTCAATTAAAAAGTTAGGGCTAGGAATAGTAAAAACACTAGCTGCTAAAGCTATGTCGCTTTCGCCAGTCATCAAACTGTTTATTGCGTAATGAACAGCTACTAATCCGGATGAGCATGCCGTATCAACTGTTAAACATGGTCCTGTAAAATTAGAAAAGTATGAAATTCTGCCACTGGCAATTCCCATATCTCGACCAAGAAACATCTGGGATTCAATTCCGGTATTATTGTAAACATTGGTATTTATATAATCAGAGTTTCTAGCTCCAACAAAAACAGCAACTTCTTTATTCTTCAACACCTCCTCAGAATAACCTGCATCTTCCATTGCATGATAACATTCTTCCAATAGGATTCTTTGCTGTGGATCCATTCTTTCAGCTTCGCGCGGGGATATTTGAAAAAATGAAGCATCGAAAGATTTAATGTTTCTCATTAAACCAGCCCACTTGCTAATACTTTTATTCTTTTCTTCCAATTTGGAGGAAAAATAATTGGTTACTTCAAATCCATCTCTTTGAATTTCTTTAACAGAGCAAACGCCATTTACTAAATTGCTCCAGAACTCATCTATGCTATCAGCTCCCGGAAATCTACCTGACATTCCAACAACAGCTATTCTTGAGTCTATATTATCTTCTGGTTCTGATAATTTTACATTAGTTTGTTCTGTTTTCTTCTTTCTATTTTCAAACTCTTTTGTAATATAATTTATAAAATCATCAATTTTATTATAATCATAAATTACTTCAATCCCAATATTTATAGACAAAGCATTATTAAGTTTATCAATAAAATCAACCGACGATACTGAATCAAATCCAAGTTCAAAAAAGCTTTTACCAGTTATTGCTTTCTTATCAACGGTTAATAAACTTTCAATTTGCTTGTAGATTTCAGTTTTAAGGTCTTCTATTTCAACTTTATCATTAGCATTAAAAACTATCATTGAACTTTTCTCCTTCTCTTTTAAATTAGATTTATCAGTAGTATCTACCTTTTCCTGTAAATCCTCAAGAACACCTTTTTTTAGATATTTTTGAATATTGTCAATATATTGCTTTATTGAATTACTGTCATAAATGAGTTCAACGCCAATATTAGTCCCTAATTTTTGATTAATCAATTCTGTCAAAGTAACAGAATGTACAGAATCTATGCCTAGGTTAATCAGGTTATCCACTAATGAAATCTTTGTTGTAATGGATAAAACCTTTTTTACTGAATCTATTATTAGCTTTTCAATTTTTGAATTCATTTTTACAAATAATTTGGATTTTGTATTATAAATGGAGGCTTTTGCTTTTATTAATAGTATCTGAGATTTTAGACTTTATTAAAGTTTTGGTTAAACAATATCCATATCATTTACCATTCATATTAGCTTATTTTATGCCAGAACACATACTTAGTTGTCTAAGCATTAAATGATCTTCTGACTTCATCATATTTCTCCAATTAATTGATAAATTGGCCAGACATTTACTATCAAGATATCCATCTTGTACAAGTTTCATCGGTATTCCAACACCTTCAGAACGAGAAAAAGGTTCATCTCCAATAAGACTACTGTGTGCGCAAATTATTTCATAGTCTATTGACTTGAACATAGCTTTATTTAGTAATACTGGAAGATATCTTCCAATTAATGGGTGTCCTCCTTCATCTTCTCTTTTTTTGCAATATGCGTCATAGAGATTTTTTAATTGAGGTATATGTGGATAACTTCTTATGTGCATTTCAAAATCATTATCGACAAATACAGCTACACCTCCAGGTTTTAGTATTCGGTAGACTTCTTTAATTGCATCTATGGGGTCAGGTAAATGTTCGATTAAAAGTCGAACAATTGCAAAATCAAATGAGTTTTCTGGTAAACTTGAATTGAGTATCGAACCTTCAATAATCTTGCATTTCTTCTTTTGTTTCCTTAAATGGTTTTTTGCAAATTTCACCAACAACTCATCAATCTCAACACAAGTAATATTTAACTGAGTAAAAGAATCCAACAACTTTTCCGTCAAAAAACCCGGGCCACTGCCAAATTCCACTAGTGACATTTTATTTTTTAGTCCAAATTGTTTATATCTTAGAAATTCTTTATCCCAGAATAAATCAACCTGTCCTTTAAGCCGATCTATCTCTTTATCTACATTATAGGCAATATTTGATATAACATATGAACTTGTTTCTTTCATGACTTATAAAAATTAATTTTGATTTTATATTAACAGCATCCTAAATAATATTTTTCCTAAAATAAAGTTCAATATTCATAGGGTTTATAGCAGATGAAAACTCATATTTTAAATAAACTCCCTTGTATTACCTCTTCTTTGTACTTAGGAGGTTCATCAAATAGGAGGTCTAACCATTTTTGAAGGTCAATTTTCACAAAGAGATTCAATCGAATAAAAGCAACTAGATTCGATAATCTCTATCCAAATTTAGCAAGTGCTTTCAAGTGTTTTAGAACAAGTATGATTATTAGAGCTGTCCGTGTCTGAGTCATTCCCACATTTTCACTTGTTCCGATATAAGATTTAATGTGAAGTAATTGTTTTATTTCTCTGGAAAAGATCTCAATCTGCCACCGACTCTTATACAATTCGCTAACTGTGTTTGCTGTCCATGACATTTGATTAGTTAAAGTTCAATTACTTGTTTGTTTTGTATTTTACCCAATCAAACAAGCTTAAACAAAGACTTATGGTTGAGGAATCTAATAAAAATCATCAAAAACATGATAAGTATAAAACAATTTCATTTTTAACTAAACTCCACATAAAAACAAGAATACCATCCTCAACTACAAGTAATTATTGAACATAATAAAAGAGTATAAAAAACATAATTGATTCTCAATATCCCTCCCATTAAGTACAGTTTGTGAAAACTAGGACTAAAATATTTAAAAAGAAGCATCATACTTAATCTTTTCTTTGATGCTTCTTTTCAATTCTAATTCGTAAGAATATTTAGGTTATTTTAATTGATGAAGTAACCTTTGGGAAGTTAGAAAAAATTCACTAATCAGTAAATTTCTTAAAAACAACACTAGCATTATGTCCCCCAAAGCCAAAAGTATTACTTAATGCATATTCAACCATTTGCTTTTTGCCACTGCCTGTAACAATATTGATTCCTTTAGGAATATCAGGATCAAGATTTTTTGTGTTTATTGTAGGCGGTATAAAATCATTTTTTACGGCGTAGATTGTAGCGAGAGCTTCAATAGCACCTGCAGCGCCTAATAAATGACCAGTCATAGATTTTGTTGATGAAATAAAAAGATTATCAAGATTTTCTTCAAAAACACTTTTAACAGCTAAAAGTTCAGGAATATCTCCTGCTGGGGTAGAAGTTCCATGAGCATTAATATACTGAATTTCTTTCGATGAAATCCCGGCTCTTTTTAGTGCATTTTTCATACTTAATGCAGCGCCTCTTCCCTCTGGATGTGGAGCTGAAATATGATAAGCATCAGAAGACATTCCTCCCCCTACAAATTCAGCATAAATTTTCGCACCTCTATTCTTAGCGTGTTCATATTCTTCCAATACAATGGCACCTGCACCTTCCCCAGCAACAAAACCATCCCTATCAACATCGTAAGGGCGAGAGGCTTCATGATAATTTTCATTAGTAGAAATTGCTTTCATTGAACTGAATCCTCCAATAGATGTTTCTGTAATTGGATATTCTGACCCACCAGCAATAATCAAATTAGCATCTCCCATTTGAATATAGTTATATGCATCTAAAAGTGCATGATTTGAAGATGCACAAGCAGAAACTGTAGTATAATTTACACCATAAAAACCAAATTCCATGGCTATTAATCCTGGAGCCATATTTGATATCATCTTAGTAATAAAAAAAGGACTTAGTTTATGTCTTCCTTCATTTCGAGAATATTCAATCACTTCTGTTTCATATGAGTTTATTCCACCTATACCTGACCCCCAAATTACTCCACATCTTTCTTTATCTATCTTGTCAAGTTCCAACCCAGAGTCCTTAATAGCTTCTCGAGCAGATACAAGTGCGTGTATACAATAATTATCTGTTTTTCTAAGTGTTTTTTTATCAAAATGATTAAGTGAATCAAAGTTTTTTAACTCACAAGCAAATTTTGTTTTAAAGTTTGTAGTATCGAAATTAGTTATAAGCCCAACTCCATTTTTACCTTTCGCAAGTCCAGAAAAGAACTCATCCACATTATTTCCAATAGGTGTCAAAGCACCTAGTCCAGTAATAACAATTCTACGTTTATTCATATATACTTAATTGTTTAGATTTTAAATAGACAGTAAATATAGTTTTTTTTACATATTATCCCAACGATTGGTTTATAGTTGTTCTTGCAGCGAGAAAGAAAATATAGACTAAAAAAGACATATAAATTTTTCTTTTATCGTATTTTTTTTTCATTGGGATAAATTATTTTTTTGATCTATTAATACCGAAATTACTCCAATAATTATTACACATTGATAAAAATAATAAAACTATTAGTCAATAGCTAAAACGTTATGGATTAATTTGCAAAGCGCAAATATATTTTATTCATTCTTCTCTAGCCGTCAATTATTGACACAATACACTTTGGTAAAAAATACTTCTTTTAATTTTTCAATGTAATCTAATTTCTCCTATGTAAACGATTAAAAATCTTTTACTATTTCTTTATTATCAAAAGAAATAAACTCCTTAGTTATATAATCTAACACTCGATTAATGAAAACACAACCTTACTTGTAACTTTCTTATACAACCATTTCATGCTTCTTCTCGACCATACTCGTACATACATCAATAAAAACAGTCTGATTAATTTCTTGAAGCTGAATACCGAATCGAGTTTTAGATTTTTGTTTTACCAAAATTCCTTCATATCCGGCTAACGGTCCATATATAATCCTTACTTCTTCTCCTTCATTGAAGCTTGGCTCAACCGACACTTCTTGTTCAAGATTTAGCATTTGTTTAATGCCTTCGATGCAATTAAAATTGATTTTTGACGGTTTACCTCCACAATGTATGAACGTCATTATTTTGGGAGTCTGACAGATTTGATGCAAATAACTTTCTTCGGTATGTACAAATATATAGCTTGGAAAAAGGACTTGATCAATCATCCTTTTATTTCGGCTTTTGTATATACGTAATGTCTTTGTTATTGGCAGAAATACTTCGTATCCTCTAAACTCTAACTCTTGTTGGACTACTTTTTCGGCTCTTGGTGAAGTATAAAACACATACCAGTTTTTTCTTGACTCTGGCACTAAAACATCTTCCTTATCCCCTGTATGGGAATGAAATTTGGATGTGATTGACATATATAAAGGGTTTTGGGCTTCATAACTAAATATAGCTCCGCTTGGTCGTTATGCAAATATGCTTTCAACTAAAAAATATCGCTTACATTTATCTGATTGTCTTTGTAAAAAAATTGTTAATTAGTAAAAACGTCAAATGACATCAATCAACCTCAAAAACACCCCCAAATATAAACGTTTTTTTTTTAACCCGTTACTCGATAGTAATTTTTTTTCATCAGCAATATATATTACGATTAAGCTGTTTGCTTAGGTAAGTGGCGAATTTTATACTGAACGTGGATTTCCATTTACCACCTGGGTCGTATATCATTACATAAAAAGGTTCTTCGGGGTCGCCTATTATTTTTCCCATTCCCGGTAAAGCCCATGTGTCTGAGAACCACTTTTTGCACTGTTTTTACTTGTTTGAAGTACAGGTCATTTATTGAAATCTTTCCATTATCAATGGCCTTATCTATCAAATTCATTAGTTTTTGAGCTTTGTCTTCGGTTTCTTTGCCATACATGCTAACAAACCGCTTAACGTAGGGAACCTACAAGCGCACTTTTTTATCGCCAACTATCTTTCGCAGTTGTTCTGCCTTTTTGGGGTCAGCAACTGGTCTTTTGTTTTGGTTTTTCCATCGAGCAACAGGTAGCGTTTTATGATTCGTTCTTCTAATATAAAACTCTTCATAGGTACAATTTATTTTTCTGCTTTAGACTTTACTTTTCGCGAGTAGAATTTAGTTGCAATTCCAATCATAAACTGTTCTTTCAATAATAGCACTATCAACTCCGTCCTCGATATGTAAAACAATATTTTTCCTACATGTATCTATGTCAGAAAATAAACAACTAAATACTTTGTTTATTTCAGAAACATAAGCATTAACATTTGATTCGTCAATCGCAAAGATATCTTCGTTAACATGTGTGTACTTACTTAAAAGATCAATTGCTTTTTAAAATTTTTTCTTTGTTCCTGAAATATCTAATTTAAGCTCTTCAGCAATAAATGTATCAGAGAGCCCACCTTGAATAGCATACTTCACCCTTTGATTCCTTGTGATTCCATTTTCTTTGCCCTCTATTTCATTTTTATACCACGAGCATAGTAATAGATTTTTGTCTGGAGCCAACCTTTTTAATAAATGTCTTGATAATTCTCTTAAACTATAAGCATAGTTATTAAACCTTAAATCATTACTTAATTGATTTAAATTAGCATGACATGCCTTTAGTAGATTTAATTCAAAATCTGTTTCTATATATTTATCAAATATTCCATCAAATAAATTCGATTCTTTCATTACGTATCTCTCTTTTAAAATGTAACCTAACATATATATAAAAATACAACGCTCTTTGCATTGCTCTTATATCTTTTTATTATACTCGTATTATCCAAATGTTTACTTGTTTAAACGGCTATTAAAGACTTTTACCTTTTGCATAATTTTTAGTTAGAGTGTGGCATCGTTAATACACGATACATTCTGCAAGCCTCGAATTTTAGAGTTTTCGTGAGATATTTATTGAAATATTACAGAAAAATTATGGCTCGATTGTTTGGGCTTACCTGCCCAAGGTGTTTGGGCTTACCTGCCCAAGGTGTTTGGGCTTACCTGCCCAAGGTGTTTGGGCTTACCTACCCAAGGTGTTTGGGCTTACCTACCCAAGGTGTTTGGGCTTACCTACCCAAGGTGTTTGGGCTTACCTACCCAAGGTGTTTGGGCTTACCT
>JAKSCO010000170.1 GCA_022360575.1 Bacteroidales bacterium
CGTTTTTATCAACATCGAAAATAGCTACCGGTCTGCCTTTTTCGTATTTCATGATACCATCTTTAGCAGATCCATCCGAATTTTGACCTCCAATAACCTTCAAGTCCATCAATTGAGCCAATAATTCTGAATGCAAATCTTCACCTTCGATATGTTGAGCCATTACTTTCAAGATATTGAAGCAAACATCAATACCCACATAATCGCACAATTGGAAAATTCCCATCGGACGAATTAAATATTCGCGGCTGATTTTATCCATGATATAAATGGCTTCCACGGTACTCATTTCATTCGATAATTCTTTCACTTTATTGGCAGCAAAAAGAATATCTCTAGTGAAGTGACCATTGCCCACAAATGCAGCAATATCATTAGAGAATACCACCACCTTACGAAGGTTTTTAGCGAATGTGTTAGCAAAATCGAGAACCTCTTTATGAGTTTCGCTGCATGGGATAAGCTCAACCAAACGCTGAACAGCAGGAGGATTATAGAAATGTACCCCTACTACTCTACCCTCTAAATTTGATTCATTGTTGAGCAAATGAATTGGAATTGAAGAAGTGTTGGTGAAATATACCGGCTTGTTTGTGTTGATTTCTTCCATTTGATTGAAGATCTTAATTTTCAATTCTGGATTTTCAACAGCAGCTTCGAAAATGAGCGTTGAATCTTTAGCAACACCCATATTAGAAGTAGTATTCACAATTGAGAGAACATCTTTAACGTATTGCTCTTGAATTTTTTTCTCGTCTGAAATATTTGGATAGAAACCTTTGATGCTATCGAATTTCTTTTCAGCCAATTTGCTTACCTGAGTATTAAGATACCCCATTAATCCCTTCAATGAATCTTCGTTTAGATCCAATGCATTAAGGACAAAAGATTTATCTCTGTTTTCGTCGGTAAGACTAAGTTTTGCCAACTCCAAAGCAGTTAGCAACACAATTCCGCTGCCCATTTTCCCAGCAGCGCCTATAATTGTTACGTTTCGTAATTTATCTGCGTAATTCATTTTGCGTCGATGTTATGATTATTTCCAATTTGGATTTCTTTTCTCTAAAAATGCGGTCATTCCCTCTTTAGCATCAGATTCAAACAAGGTGCTGAATTCATCTGCTTCCATATCCAAACCCTCTTGAAGAGTAGCTTTGAAGCCATCGCGTACAACACGTTTGGCAGCAGGAATAGTATTGGGTCCTTTTGCAAGGATTGTTTGAGCTATTTTGATAGTCTCCCTCAAAAGTTGTTCAGGTTCGACTACTTTTTGCACAAGACCAATATTTTTTGCTTCTGTAGCGTCAATCATAGCACCTGTCATAATCATGTACATGGCATTACCCATACCAGACAAGCGAGAAAGGCGTTGGCTACCACCATAACCAGGGATGATACCGAGGTTTACCTCTGGCTGTCCGAATTTGGCTTTAGTGCTAGCGATTCTAAAATCGCAAGCCATTGCCAATTCGCATCCACCACCCAAAGCAAATCCATTAACCGCAGCGATAACAGGCAGGTTAAGGTTTTCGATTTTGTTAAAAGTGGATTGACCAAGTTCAGCTAATGCTTGAGCTTCAGCTTTTGATTTTCCAGCCATTTCTGAAATATCAGCGCCAGCAACGAATGATTTTCCTGATCCTGTGAAGATTATTAAACGCACTTCAGCAGGTATATTATCGAGGA
>JAKSCO010000172.1 GCA_022360575.1 Bacteroidales bacterium
CTTCGCAGTTAAAAATGAAAAAATAGTTTTGATATTAACAGTCCTTGTATATAGGAGTTGATTTTTTAAAGTTCCTAACAAAAGTTTTTAGATTTTATCCTCGAAAATTAACACTTAATAAACATAAATGTTGATAGTAATCAACAATTCTCTATTTTTTCGGTTTTATTAACAAATATCAATACGAAACAGTCTCTTTTATTGATAGAATTCTGATTTATTATAAAATCACTAAATTTGAATTCGCATTTTTCAAAAAGTTTTAAACAAATAAAGATAATATGAATAAAAAATCATTGGGAATTGCTTGTGATCACGCAGGTTATGAATTTAAAGAGAAGTTGAAAGTTGAACTAGAGAAAAACGGATATGTAATAAAGGATTACGGAACATATTCGGATGAAAGTGCAGATTATCCTGATTTTGCACATCCTCTAGCAAGTGCTGTTGAAAACGAAGAACATATATACGGGATAACATTATGCGGAAGTGGAAATGGAATAAACATGACTGCTAACAAACATCAGGGAATTCGTGCAGCCTTATGCTGGAATGTTGAAATTGCTGAATTAGCCAGATTGCATAACGACGCTAATGTTTGTTCTATTCCTGCTCGATTTGTTGATTTTGATTTAGCAAAACAAATTGTTGAAATATTTTTAAATACTGAGTTTGAAGCAGGAAGACATATAAGAAGAATAAACAAAATACCATTGAAATAAAAATATAATTCTTCATATAAGAATTATAAATACTTTACAACTTTCAATTTTTTACTTGCAATAAAAACGAAATAACCTAATATAGTACCAAAGACATTAGAAATTACATCTATAAAATCAGCGGTTCGAGTTGTTGTTAGTTTATATTGCAAGTATTCCATTAAAATTCCATACAAAATAGAAATAATAAACACTGAAACAATCTGACTTTTGTTAATAAGTCTAGTGTTTTTATATATCGAAGCTAAAAGAGTAGAACTTAGTGATAGATAAAAAATACAATGAACAATTTTATCAATATGTTTAAAGTGAATAAAAGCTACTTTGTTAAAAGTGTTTCCAGAAGTTATACTGCCATACAATATAATAATTGCTACTAGTAAGGGTTTCCAATAGTTTAAGATCTTATTATTTCTCATAGTTTTAACAATTTGATGCAAAAGTAATAAACTTCTTCAGTATTATTTTTTTTTCATAACTTCAAAGAAGTAAAATACTTAGTTATGAAAATATTAGAAAATAGAATAATTAAATACAAGAAACAACTCGAAAATGAAAATATTGTTACTTGGTTTGATTTAGGTTTATTTTTAGATCGATTACGAGAGAATAGAAAAGATTCGTACAAAAAAGCAATAGGTAGTTACGACGATTTTATAAAAGATATAAACAAAAAAAGTATAGCTTTTTTAACTTATCAATATTCGGTAGATGGTGTTAGCATTGAGGTTGAAAAGTATGCTAAAATTTTTAAAAGCAAATTTAACGAATCGATAATTCATTACATAAGTGGAAAGTTTTACCCCGAAGCCGGAAAAATAGTTCCAGATTTTGTAAAACGCTTTGAGTTAGCTTCGCTACAAGCTTTTGATGATTGGGATTTATACAAAGATTTTTACTTTACAAAACTACAAAGAGGCAGTAAAGCTTATAATCAATTAATAACTAAATTTTGGAATCAAACCTTAAAAATATTTACTGAGCTCGGAAATTATGTAATAGATAACAAAATAGAATTATTGTATTTGATTAATGTTTGTTCTAATCCGGGCAATGTTTCGTTTAGTTTGGCTGTAGTATTGCTTTCAGAATTTTTTACAATACCAGTTATTAATAACAATCATGATTTTTATTGGGAAGGTGGTAATCGCGAAATTGATAAGCTAAAATATAATATAGGGCATGGTCCTCGCGATTTCTTTTTTACCAATTCGCATATAGGTGAATTCTTTTCTATTATTGATATTATATTTCCTTGGCAATCTCGGATATGGATTCATGTTAATATCAACAAGCTACAATCAGAACATTTAATAAAGCAAAAAGGTATTAATCCTGCAAATGTTTTAGAGATAGGAACTGCTATTGATGTTGATAACTACCAAAATAAAACTAAATATCAAAAATTAAATACTTTTTATCAGTTCGAAAAAATTTTAAGTAGATATTCTAAAACTCTTAAATCCTATTCTGTAAATGATGTATTAGATTTAAATTTAATATCAGAAAATAATCCTAAACCAATTTTAGTTGGAGCTAAAAGTGTTAAATCGGTTAAGAATTTTTTAAACAAGAATATTATTTTTTTACAACCAACACGAATAATATCTCGAAAAAGAATTGAGATAGGCTTTGAGTTAGTTAAGCTATTATTTACTGACGAATATTTTTTTAGACGATTTACTGAAACTAAAGATTTAAAGCTTACAATAATTATAACAGGACCTATTTCTGTTGGGCATTTTAAATATTTCAGAAATTTAATCTTAAAATTTAACGACTTATTAAGTTCATTTAACGAGAAAATAAGCAATAAAATATATTTAGCATTTTTATTTAGCGAGATTGATAAATCGAAATTTAAGCAAGCTTTCGAAAATCCAATAGGTATACCTGAACTGTACGATATAGCTTCATTAATATTATTACCTAGCAAAACAGAGGGGCGCGGGTTGCCTATAATAGAAGCTGCTGCATGCGGAACACCAATATTTTGTAGTCGATATTATCCCGAAAATGTGTATGCTGAGGTTATTGGCGAAAATTTACCTTACTCAGAAAGGTTAAAAGTGATCGAATTCAATGGGAAAAATATTACGAAGAAACATATTGATAAAATCATAGAGCAAGTATTTTACCCGCATAAATTTTCGGAAGAAATAGAGCATAATAAACAAGTAATTGAAAGTAGATATAGCTTAAAATCATTAGAATTTAATGTTGATGAAATATTATATCGTTTGTATAGGCAGTCTAAATCGAACCGACGATCGTTGAGTAAGTTAAAAAAGTTGATGAGCGAATACAAAGTGTTATGTTTTAGAAAAACGGATACTTTAAGCGAAATAATTAATGATAAAAATCGCGAGTATCTCCCTGGATTTGGACGATTAAGGTTTATGTTATTTCTGAAATCATTGATTGACCCTAGTTTTTTTAGGGTCGAAGAGCAACAAATAAGAGGTATTGCCTACAATTATGCTATGATGCTTTTGAATAAAAACGACGAAGAAATATCAAAAAAAATAGAAATCCGTTTTTTAAATGCTGTCGAATCGATCTTTTTATATCAATTTGGTGAGGTAGAAACACGACACGATCATTCGTTGCCTTACCGACATCGTAATAAAAACAATTATTTGTATCAAGATTTTACAATTCAGGAGTTAAGTGGTTTAATAAATTTATTGTTTCAAGATATAATAAAACCGCGATTGGTATCAAAGATAACGACAAACGTTAATTTTTTTACTGACTTTAATTTAGCATTGTCGCAATTAACATCAAGTACCTTTTTAGGAATAGACGACAGAAAGTTGTTAATAGAAAAACTACAGGCTAATATTCCAATTGTTTATTTTCCCGGAAAATATATAAAAAACGAATTAGAGCTTTTTGCTTTAGAGTCGGTACGTTCCAGATTAGAGCTAAAGATAAATCAAAAATTAAACGAAGATATTTTGGTTGCTAATTCGCAATATATTTCGCCAATTTATATTATGGCTAGTGAGTTTATTACTTTCGAAAATTATAGTAGCACATCAATTTTCGATTTTTTAATAAACGGAGGAAATGAAGAGCTGTATCTGTTATTTAAATATAAGATTATTCAGGTTATTGAAACTACACAATTGTGTGTTGGAGTTCATTTAAATCAGCTTGGCAGCAAAGCCTTAAATGTACTGAAACATGTAAAAGACGAAAAAGGAATTTTAATTACATCTTCTTGCGAATCTATTGTAATGACTGATATTATCGATATTGATAGATTTCATATAGGGAAAGTTGAGGACAAAATTACAGAGTCGATTTTAGGGATTCCGATCAATAGTGGATATATACAGTATTCGCCAGCGGGTATTCGCACAACATTATCGTATCCAACGCCTGTGCAAACAGCAAAAGATTTTAGTGATTATTTTAAGAGTAAAGCTTATAAAAATTTAATAAAGATTAAAGGCGAAAAAGAAGTTTTAGCACTTATAAAAAAAGACAACGAAGAAAAAATGTCGCCAATTAAAGATGTTGTTTCTAATATTTCGGAAGATAAAAAAAATAAAGAAACAGTATTTTATGATAATATCAGCGGAGTATATTCTGATGGCATGCCTTGGAGCGGAGTATTTGCTAAAGTTGGAAATACAAAAAAGTGGAGCTTTTCGATAAAATCGAGTATAAAGCCTAAAACAGTAGTCGATTTTATAAAAAATCTAGATATTAAAATAGCATGGAACGGAGGATATATTTTAAATGCCGAATTAGTTGGCAAACTGGGATTATCAGAGGCATACATAGGTTCGCCTTTAGGTTTAATTATTTCGAACAATAAAATATTATGTCCTCCATTATATTGTAAACCAGCAATCCTTTTTAGCGATGATAAAATTGACATTAAAAGAGTGTCCGCGTCAGCAGGGATAAGCGTTTCACGTGGAACAATGAAGATAAATTTTAGGCGAAATGAATACAATTCTGAAGCCGAAGAAAAATCGAATAGATACTATGACTTGATGTACTCAAAAAGCGAAATTGAAACCAAAGGAAATATTGTTGTTCGGCTGGTAGGCAACGTAATTAAAGAAATAATAAGCAATAAGCCGAAAGTAGAGCTAATTCCTGTGGGATTAACTCTGCTAATAAAAAAAGAAGATTTTACAGAAAACTGGAAAGTGAATGACGAACTTAATATCGAAATTAAAGGATTTGAAAATATTAAGCACGCTATAGAAGCAGGGCCATTATTAATAAATAATAGTAACATAGCTTTAGATATGAAAACCGAAGGTTGGAAAACTCAAAATTCGATAAGAACACAAGCTGCTCGGTTAGATTTTACCAATATGCGAGGACCTAAAATAGCAGCAGGCATCGATAGTGACAATAATTTGATTGTTTTGGCAATTAATGGACGAATTCGCGAATCTGTTGGTGCTACACATTATGATATGGCCAAAATTCTTCTGAAATTTGGGGTCGAAAAAGCTATGGGATTCGATCCTGGCGGAAGTAGTACTCTAGTTGTTGATGGTAAAACAATTAATATTTCGCCTTACAATAAAGATTACGAAAAAAATATATATTCGCTTCCTCCCGAACCTCGAGCTGTTTCGAATGTTATTATAGGTTGTACTAAAAAATAAAAAATTAAATTGGCTGGAATTTATTTACACATTCCCTTTTGCGAGAAAAAATGTGCATACTGTGATTTTTATTCTGTAGCAAATTCGAAATCAAAAAACGATTTTGTCGATGCTCTGTGTAAAGAAATTGTTTTACGTAAACAATACCTTAACAACGAAAAGGTACAAACAATTTATTTTGGAGGAGGAACACCTTCTCTCCTATCTCCAAATCAGATACATAGAATATTAAATACAATAACAACAAATTTTGATCTCGAAAATAAACTCGAAATTACTCTCGAAGCAAACCCCGACGATTTGTCCGAAAATTATCTTAAAGATTTGTATAAACTCGGAATTAACCGATTGAGTATTGGTGTACAAAGTTTTCAAAACGAATATCTAAAACTTATGCGCCGAAGGCATACTAATCATCAAGCTATTGCTGCAATTAAAAATGCACAAAATATAGGGTTTGGTAATATTAGTTTAGATTTAATGTACGGATTGCCCAATTTGAGTTTAACCGACTGGGAAAAAAATATAGAGCAAGCAATAAATTTAAATGCAACACATATTTCGGCATATCATTTAACAATTGAACCCAATACTCTTTTTGATCGATATTTTAGAAACGGAAAAATAAATTTACCGACCGAAACACAAAGTTTAGATCAATTTAAATTTTTAATTGATAAAATGTCCGAAAAAGGATTCTTACACTACGAAATTTCAAATTTTGCCATAGATGGATTTATTTCGTTACACAACACAAATTACTGGATGGGTGTAAAGTATTTAGGTTTAGGTCCTTCGGCACATTCGTATAATTTAAGCTCGCGACAATGGAATATTCGCGAGCTGCGTGGATATTTGGACGGTATATTAAAAGGAGAATTAGTTTGCGAAATTGAAAATTTAAGCAAAACCGAAAAATTTAACGATTATATTATTACATCGTTAAGAACAATTTGGGGTTCAAATACCAAAAAGATAAAACAAGATTATGGAGATGAATTTCAGAATTACTTTCTGAAAAAATCAAAAAAATATATTCAAAATAATATGATGATAAAAAATGGCGAAAATTATATTTTAACATCAGAAGGGATTTTTATCTCCGATAATATTATTCAAGATTTTTTATTTGTTTAATTTTTTACGAATCACATTTTTTTGCTGAGCTCGATAAGCTCAGTAAGTTTTTTTTCTAATGTATCGTACGAAAAATATTTTTTACCCAACTCGAAATTATATTTTCCTATTTCGTCGTTTAGTTTATCGTCGAAAATAACTTTTTCAATTTCGCGTAGGGCTTTATCGGTTATAACATTATCTTCGAGCATTACTGCATTAAAACCTTTACTCCCTATATCGGGCCAATAAACCGGTTTGTAGTTATTTACAAAAATAGGACATTTAGCCAAAACAGCCTCGACAAAGGCATTACCAAAACCCTCGTAAGTACTAAAATAAGTACACGCACGTGCATGAGCATAAGCATCAGATAGTGAGTATAATTTATTATTATCTGATTCTGAAATTAAATTGGTCGAAAAACTATGGTAAGCAAAATGAATTTGTTTGCTAAGTTTTAACTCGTGTATTAAATCAACCAGTTTGGTATAGTAAATACTACCTGCATCGTCGGCATAGTTTCCGGTAATAATAAGTTTTATTTTCGGGTTGTTTAGCATATGAATCAATCGAATAGCTGTTTCAATTCCTTTTCTTTCGACTATTCGTGTAATCTGAAATAGTAATATATCATCATCATCTAAACCTAAATCTTGTTTTATATTTTTATTATGATTATTGATTTGTGCATATGGTTTGCTAAAATCCATAACGTTCGGAACTACAACCGAATCGCGATTAAAACGCTCTTTTAATGTTTTCTGAGCATGTAAATTAATTACAGCATGAAAACTATTAGGTAGCTGCAACGGAAAAACCTCGTTGATTAATTTATTTATTTCGCTGTGAGGCGAATTATACCTATCGCCCCTCTCCCATGCAAAATCATGATCGTGAGTAATTGTAGGGATATTTAGTTTTTTAACAGCATTTTTTATAGCCAGTCCCATCGAAATGTGCGATGGCAAAGCTGATGCATTTTCCGATAATATAAGATCGATTTTATATTTCTGTGTCCAATCGACAATTTTTTGTTCTATAACTTTCGAATACAAATGAATATGCTCAATCAATTCGTCTTGATTAAAATCGGGATGAAAAAAAGCCTTTTTTTGTTCCCAATAACTCTCGGGCGAAAAAAACGACATCTCCTGAACACGAGTTTCGTGCATGTGATTAATCTTACGTCCTTCAAACTGTCCAGAAATGGTATACACTTTATGTCCCATTTTCTGAAATACCTCAATCCATTTTTCAGTCTCCAGAGCCACGCCATCAACTCCTCCTATCCTACCTATGATAATACCTATATTCATATCAATTTAAAATTTTTATTGTTTTGTTCTGATTATGTTTTATAAGCAACGATGTATTATATTTTGTTAATATTGAAACTTTATAATTCTATATAAGTAAACATTTTTCGAAAACAATATGTTTTATAA
>JAKSCO010000060.1 GCA_022360575.1 Bacteroidales bacterium
ATATACATATAAATGAAACAAGTAGGAAGATTTACATTTTAATTTCTTTGTTAATATTAGATATTTGCCCACAAAGTTTTTAAATAAAGAAACTGAGTACAACATTAAGTATATTGCATATACCATTTAAACTGTGAACAACATCGAATTAAGAAATATTGACTCCGAAGATATAGAGGTTCTACTTGTAAAAGTTGAGGACTCGTTTGAAATAGAATTTGCTGAAAGTGAACTTGAATATGTCAATACTTTTGGTGAAATGTGTGACCATATTAAGAAGAAAATACAACTTGATCATGTTGACAATTGTACGACACAGCAAGCTTTTTATAAACTGAGAAAAGTGATTTCTGAAGCTCTTCCAATTGATAGAGATCAAATAAGACTTGATACTTTAATTACAGAAATTCTACCACGAAGAAAAAGAAAAAAGCGGGTCAAGATGATTGAACAAAACTTAGGATTCAAAATAACTATATTAAGACCTCATAAGTTTGTGCATGGATTTTTGCTGGTATTGTTATTAACCTCATTCATAACTTTATTATACAAATGGCAATTTGGTTTGATTGGTTTTGGACTCGCAATTGGAGGATCCTGGATTGCTGCAAAGACAGGAAATGAAGTTGACATAAAGAATATGGGTGAGCTGACAGAGAAAATGACAAGAGAGAACTATTTTAAGTTTAGACGTAACTCCAAATCCTATAATGACAACGAAATAGAAAGGGTATTAGTTGATTTGTTTAGTCACGAATTAGTAATCGATAAGAGTAAATTGACAAGAGACGCAAAATTTAATTGGTAAAAATCATTACATACTAACCAAAAGCATAGTGTGTTTGGTAGATATTGTAAATAATTTTAGATAAATGGAATATTTGGTTGTAGTATCTTCTCAAATAATTCTATCTTCGGGGCTGCGACATAAAAAAACTAAAATCAATCGTAATTAATTATGGGTGAAAGGATCGTATTTTCATTATTCGTACTTGTGTTTATTTATTCTTGCAATGCTCAAAATCAAGAGGATGTAAGGGAATATACAGATAATCAATGGATGTATTTCGAAGAGGGAGGCAAGTTAGTAGCAAAAGGAGAGTATAAGGACAGTGTTCTACATGGACGTTATTTTAAATATTCAAACACTGGTGGTATAGTTGAATATGGTGTTATGAATAATAACAGGAAAGATGGATTGTGGCGATATATTTCAACCACTGGAGAGTTAGACTCAGTTTTGTCTTACAATTTAGATACATTGTTTTATGTGCATGACAAAC
>JAKSCO010000140.1 GCA_022360575.1 Bacteroidales bacterium
AATCAACTAACAAGTACTGTCTTGACAGCACTTACAGAGCTACAAAATGCGCAACGCGACATTATTCTTGCCGAGGCAAAAGGAAATTGGCTACAACGCAGTTGGCGACCTATAGTTATGCTTTCTTTTACTTTTGTTGTATTATATGCCTATTTCTTACAACCTGCTTTTTTCCCTAATTCGGTTGATGTAAAAAATGCTCTTCCATCAGAGTTTTGGCAATTACTTAATATAGGTGTTGGAGGTTATGTTATTGGTCGATCGGCCGAAAAAATATCAACTAATGTGACTAAAAATGCAGATATCACTTTCTTCAAAAAGAAAGATCGTAAAGATATTTATGGATAAATGTAGTTTTTGTTGTAATACCAAGTGGATTTTAAGATGAGGGATTTATAAAAATCATTCATTTTTATCACTCATTTTGATGTTCTTTTGGTATAAGCCAAATAGGTAATATAAATTTCAAAATGAATTAAATATGATTCATATAGATAAACATTGGTTAAGTCCAAACAATAAAGTATCTCATATAAATTGTCCTAAAAATGGACAACGATTTGTTCAGGGGCAGCCCGATACAATTATTATTCACTACACAGCAGGGAAAGATGCCAAATCATCAGCAAAATATTTAAGCAAAGATAATGTAAAAGCTTCTGCTCATGTAGTTGTTGCTCGCGACGGAAGTATCATTCAGTTGGTTCCGTTTAATACAATAGCTTGGCATGCCGGAAAAAGCGAATACAATGGTCGTGTGGGTTACAATAAATATTCCATAGGTATCGAGATCGATAATGCAGGAATATTAACTCCTAGTGGTGATGAATTTGTTTCGTGGTTTGGCAAAAAATATCTGGCAAACGATGTTATTAAGGCAAAACATCGTAACGAGCATATTGAGAAGTACTGGCATACATATACCGAAGATCAAATTGAGATGATCAAGAATTTGTGCGAAGCACTAATCGATAAATATCCTTCAATAATAAATATTTTAGGACACGAAGAAATTGCCCCGGGACGAAAATCAGATCCGGGTCCGGCATTTCCATTAGATAACTTGCGAAACCGATTAATTCAGGATCGAGACTCAGAGGCAGCAATACATCCCGATACGATTGGGTATGTTGATGTAAGTAAATTAAATATTAGAGGATTACCTGATATTAATTCGCAGACAGTAACCGAACCTTTAATTGAAAATACTCCGGTAAAAATTATTGATAAATATAAAGCTTGGTATAAAGTAAAAATAGAAACCGAAGGTTGGGTTGCTTCTGAATATATTGCTTTAGGAAAAAAGAATTAATCCCAAATAATACCAAATGAATTTCAAAGTGAGGGATTTGTAAAAATGAATAATTTTTGTCTTAGACGCGACGAAAAAGTAAAAGATAGCCGAGTTACCTTGCAACTTTTTTGGCAATGGATAAGGCAAAAAGAAACGTTTTTATCACTTATTTTGATGTTCTTTTGGTATAAATTTCAAGATGAGGCGCTTGTAAAAATAAATATTTTTATCACTCATTTAAATGTTCTTTAGGTATAAGCTTAAAGTTTTTCGTTGAGTAGTTTAGCATAGCTAAATTTAGCTATGCTGGCAATTAAAATAATAATTCTTATGAATAAAAAATCCAGACTAGATAAAACAAATAATAAGTCAGAACAAAATACTTTGGTTTCGCCTCAAACAAAACAGGAGGGGAGTGCTTATGCCGAAGGTTTGTCAGGACAAAAAAATAAAGCTTCAGAGCAAGAAACTAAGTCATTAATTAACTTACCTAAAGGAGGAGGTGCTATTCAGGGTATTGGCGAAAAGTTTGAAGCTAATCCTGTAAACGGAACTTTTTCGATGTCGGTTCCTATAGCTATAAGCCCCGGCAGAGCAGGTTTCTCTCCTCAGTTAGCTTTATCTTACAATTCGGGTAGTGGAAATAGTGCTTTTGGTTTAGGTTGGAATATTGGCATACCCAATATTACTCGAAAAACCGATAAGGGCTTACCTCGTTACAACGATAGCGACAATACTTTGCCTTCCGAGTCAGATACATTTATCTTATCTGGAGCCGAAGATCTAATTCCTTTACAAGAGAGTCCTCGAACCGAAAATGATTATCGTATAAAACGATATATTCCTCGAACCGAAGGCCTTTTTGCTCGTATCGAACAGTGGAAAAACACAAAAACCGGATATATTTATTGGCGTACTATATCTAAAGAAAATATTGTTTCGATTTACGGACAAACTACCGAAGCTACTATTCATCATCCTTCTGATACAAATAAAATATTTACGTGGTATTTGCAATACTCTTTCGATGCTAAAGGCAATTGCATGCATTACATTTATAAAAAAGAAGATGGAGCTAATGTAATATCAGAACCTTATGAGTTTAATCGGATAAAATCTCAAAAGAGTTTTAATAAAATATATTTAAGTAAGGTTTGCTATGGAAATACAAAAATGTGCGACGAGCAAGGGAATTTGCCCAACGACAACAATTGGCTTTTTACTTTAGCTTTTGATTATGGTGAGTATCCCAAAGATATTAATTATTCGCAAAAACTAGATACAACTAAAGCTTGGGACTTGCGGACAGATCCTTTTTCTTCGTATAAAGCAGGTTTCGAGATCAGAACTTATCGTTTGTGCAAACGAGTATTAATGTTTCATAAGTTTGATGAGCTTGGCAATACCGAAAAATTGGTAAAGGCAACTTGTTTTAATTATACAAATCATACGCATTTAACTTTATTAAATAAAGTTACTCACCAAAGTTTTTCTAATGGTTCGG
>JAKSCO010000277.1 GCA_022360575.1 Bacteroidales bacterium
ACCAATTTCTCAAGCGAAGCAAAGCGAACCCAGAGCGAAGGGAAAGGCGACAAAAAAGAACCTCTTTCTTAATCTTTTTCCTTCTATCTTACTGAAGTAGCTGCCTTTATTGTAAGGGCAGCTTTTTTTGTTCTTAATATGTAAAGCTCGATCGCGGTTGATAAAATTTGGTTGTACGTGGGTGGCTTTGTGTGTTTTATCAATCGGGATGAGCAAAAAAAGATAGCTGTGGCAAAGAGGTGATGATGACTTGTATTAGGATGCTGATTGGAGGTTTGGGGTCGTGGGGCAATTTAACATAACAACTTGTTATAGCTGACAGCTTGGGGTTTGAGCCGGGGTATTTTGTGGGGCTGCTCCTATAACTTGTGTTATGTTACTTTGTCTTTGCGTAGCATGGGTTTTGGCGTGTCTTTTTGCTTGTGTGTGGCGGATGGCGAAAAGGCAAAAAGCATGACAAAAGCTATGCTACAGAAGTGGTGGCATTGGGTGGGGTGTGTTTAAGGGATGTAGGGTTTCGATTTGCTGCTGAAGGCTGTGGAGGTGGTTGAGCTGATAGCGCTCGGTGGAGCTTACGTATTTGTGTCCGGCCATGTATTGTACTTGTCTTAGATTATATTTTTTTAACCAATAAGTAATTACACTTGAACGTATTTGTTTGGCTTGTCGGATATCTGGATTTATTTTTTGTATTGCTCTGAACATATGATACAGGCTGTTTTTAAGGCTTTCGCTTCCGTTTATGCTTACAAAGAGTTTTGTCTCGAGCCGGGCTTTATTTATTCTTTCTGGTTTTCTTCCGGCTCGGAAAGTTGGAGTAATATTGATAATGGCATCTAATATTTTTGGTCTTACTTTAAGTAAATATTCATGTAATTCAAGTATTTGAAAAGGTTTTAGTTCTAGTTTTCGACTGTTTCTTCTGCTGTTTCCGGGAACATATATTTTTCCTTCGGTTAGTTTTAAGTGTTCTGGTTGCAGTTGGTGAAGTTCTTCGGTGGTTATGCCCTGATAAATTAATAAACTTAAGATAATTTTGTTTCTTTTATCTCTTAATGTTTGTGGTTTGTGGCTTGTGTAGAGTTTTTCAAGTTTTGTAAATTCAATGATGTTTGCAGGGAGTTTTTGTCTGACTCCTCGCAAGTAAAGGTTTCTTGCTGGATTTGTAAGGGAGGGATTTTTATTTTTTAGGTAATCGTAATAATTTCGGATGCTTAGGAGTTTGTTGTTTATGTGTTTGTTGCTGTTTCCTTCTAATTTGCAGTAATCAATAAAGTTTAGCAAATCGTTGTATCTTGTTTCTTGGATTTGCAGGTTTTCGTTTTCGATCCATTTTAAAAAGTATCCTGTATAGTTTGTTTTTTGTCTGGCTGTATTTTCTTTGTATTTAAGTCTTTTTAAATGGGTTTTAAATTTTTTTAATTTGTCTTGGATTTCTTTGCTAAAGTTGTATTCAGGATGTTTATTCATTGGCTATATGTGTATAAATTTGTGTGGATTCTAAACTTGAATGTCCTAAGAAATTGCTAACTTCTTCTAGTTTCATTCCGGATTGTAGCAGATGGGTTGCTATTGAGTGGCGCAGGGTGTGTAGTGTTATTGGTTTTATGATGTTGGCTTGATAAACTATTTTTTGTAATCGGGAAAGAAAGCCGTTGCCGCTTAGTCGTTTTGCTGATATGCCTAAAAATAAGGCTTCTTGTTTTATGTTTTTAAAGCTTAGGGTTTTTTCTCGAGACACATTGATGTAATTTTCTAAATCGTCTTTTACGCTTTCGGCCATCGGAACGTAACGTTCTTTGTTATTTTTTCCTTTTCGGACAAAGACTCGTTTTTCTTTGAGTAAGATATCTGATAGGTTTAATGCTACGCCTTCGCTTCGTCTTAGTCCGCAACCATAAAAGATGCTTAACATTGCTCGATCTCTTATTCCTAAATAATTGTTACGACAAGCTTTGTACAGGGCTTGGGTTTCTGCTTTGGTTAGGATGGTTGTTGTGTTTGATTTTTCTGTTTGTATGTTTATGTTGATTTCGATGGTTACTCTTTGGGTTTGTTCTAAATATTTACTAAATCTTTTGAGTGCATTGATATTGCTGATTATATAATTATTGGACAAACTTCCTGGTTGTCGTTTATTGGGTCGTTTTTGTAAATACTGGTGGTAGTTTGTTATTACTTGGGGTTTTATTTGGTTTAGTTCGTTTATTTTGTTTTTGTTGAGCCATGTAAAAAAATCTCTTACATAATGGGTTGATGTATAAACGGTACCTTCTGCATAGCCTAAGGCATTGAGCCATTTTTTAAAGTTGTTTTGTAGGTTTGGGTATGGTATGTTCATTGGGTACGATGGTTTTTATAGGCTTATATTGTGCTTTTTGCAGTATAACTGTTAAACTTATATTGTAATTGATACTTAGGGCTTTCGGTCTCTTTAAAGTGTGTTATACTTATGTTATTCTTGTGTTATTCTTATTTCTTAATTGTTTCAGTATTTCGTCTAAGATGTCTGTTCCTGCTTGTAATTTTGTATAATCATCCCAACGGTAAACCTCGTATTCGAAGCCTGATTTATTGTTACCTCCTGATTTTCGGATAAAACTTCTTAGCTCTAGTTCTCTTATGTAGCGATTTACTTTCATCGGATACATGCGTAAATATTCTTGAACTTCTTTGGCATAAAAACTGTCTTTATTCTCTCGTTTTACCCAACGTTTGAGGTGTTCAAAAAAATTTCGTACTGCTTTGGGTAGTTCATCGCTCTTAGCCAGTAAGATATCTTTTAGCAATTTGTTTGTCCATTCGATATCTTCTATAGTAGTTTCGATGTATTGCTCTTTTGTTTTAGGGTCGGTTTTTATTTCTCGTTGGTATTGGTGATAAAAAGTTACTGTTTCGATAAAAGATAGGTAATGTGTATTTGTCCTTAATGGTTTAAATATATATTCGGGGAGTTTTAATGATTCGGCGTAAGGGTTTCTTACTTTTATGGGTTTTAAAACTGTTTGCATATCTTTAAAAAACTCTTTTAGTTCTTGCTCTTTTGATCGGTTTATTTTTCCTGCGGATAACATTCTCTGGTATTCCATGATTAATTCTTTATGCTCTGGGCTTGTGTTGAGATAAATTAATAATGAACGATTGGCATTATCTTCGTAAAGTTTTTCTCTTGTGGTTGTGCCGGCTAAACAAATTGGCCCTTCGACTCTTAAGCTTATTGTTTTTAAGTTTCCTTTGCTATCTTTTATCGGGATGGTTTTGGTTATCCAGCGTTTGCTTTGGAGTTCTCTTATTGGGTAAAGGACTTCTTTTGCTCCGTCTAGATCTTCTATTAATACTAGCTTATGTTTTAGTTCGGTTTGCTCAAAGTAGTAAAATGCATTTTCTGATAAGATGGTTATTTCGAGTTTGTCGTTTTTGGGGATGAGTTCGGCTATTTTTTCTTGTAGATAGGTTTTTCCTGTACCGGAGGCTCCTAAGCTGACAATATGTAATGGTTGTTCTCTTAATCTTGATGTAAAGACCAGGTACATTAAAAGACGGTTATTGTTTTCTCCGACAACTCCCGTTTTGCCTATATCTTGGTTGGTTCGATACATTAATTGTGATTTTCTTAAGTAGCTGATTGCTCTGGTTTTTCTTCCTTCGGTTAGTTTTCGTTTTTTGGGGGTTTGTTCTTTTTGGCTTTCTATTTTACTTAATCGGTATTCTTCGACCTTCTCTATGAGTGTTGCTATGGCTTTGCGTAGAATTGTTGTGCTGATTTCTAGTTGTTCGGATGTTTTATTTATTAATTTTTCTAAATAATCGGAATGGTATAAATCGATGCTGTGGCGTATGCTGTGTAAAGGATTGGTTGTGTCTGTTCGGTGTATTTTTAGGGTAACTCTTAAGCGGTCTAATTGTTGTAGGTTGATGCCGCCAAGGATGATGATTTGAAGATTGTTGCTGGCGAAGGTGATAAACTGATGGTTGTTGAAGTTTATCTTATAATCGGGGTTGGGTGTTGTGAGCCTGCCTGCCTGTGCACCGGCAGACTGTGGCTCGTGCACTCCCCCGAGTAAATGTGGTGATGCTTTGCGCTGATTTAACAGATGTAAGAATATGTTGCTGTCGTAAGCCTGTAGCAGGCTGTTGATGTCTTCGGTTTCGGGGGTGTCGATGTAGCTGATTGTTACTTCGGGGTGTAGCTCTTTTAAGTCTTGGGCATATTTGTGTGTGGCTTTGTAACCGGCACTGTCGCCATCGAAAAAGAGGATTATTTCTTTGTCTTTATTTGCTTGTTGTGTCCATTCGGTGATGGCTTTGAGGTGCTGGTGGGTTAGTCCGTTGGTGCCATAACAGGCTAATATCTCGTAATGTTCGGTAATCTCGGGGAAATATAATAATGTGGCTGC
>JAKSCO010000090.1 GCA_022360575.1 Bacteroidales bacterium
CCTGTGAAAATGCAAATTGCGATAGTAATAATAAATTGAGTAGAATCGCAAAAGTTAAAAAACGGTTTTGTTTCAT
This sequence comes from Bacteroidales bacterium, assembly GCA_022360575.1. Lineage (GTDB taxonomy): Bacteria > Bacteroidota > Bacteroidia > Bacteroidales > UBA12077 > UBA12077. Next base: position 77 of record JAKSCO010000090.1, read on the forward strand.
AAGCTTTATTTTTAGATTTATTTTTAAGGTGAAATAAAAATATAACGCAATCCAATTCTATAAAAACAATAAAACTTACAATAGCAATACAAGCTATTACAACACCAATACAAAAAACCATAAACACCTAGTTATCTGAAGAAACAATTCAAATTTCTACAACAAAACTATTAACCGAATAAAAAATCTTTTAAACAAGAATAATTTTAAAGTCGAAAAAAGAGTTAAATTAATTTATATTTAACTTGACTAAGATTTTAAAATTGGAGAAAATATATAGAATGTAATTAAATTTTAGGAGAGCTTACTAGATTTAATAAGAAAGAGACTATTGTTTTCTAATAGTCTCTTATTTCTTTTTTTATATATTACTTTTTATTTCGTCCCAAATGATATTATCCATTTTTGAGCCAATAACTTCGATAACCCTACCAGCGCACAGAGAACCTATTTTACCACATTTTTCTAAAGGCATATTATTAACCATTCCATACAAAAATCCCGAAGCATATAAATCTCCAGCACCTGTAGTATCTACAGAATTAGCCTTAATTGGATCTATTTTATGAATTATTCCATTACTTTTTATTAATGAACCTTTACTCCCAACCTTAACTATTGCTACCTCGCATTGTTCTGCTATTTCGTTCAAAGCTTCTTCTGGTTCTTTACCTGTAAAAGCTTTTGCCTCTTCTTCATTTGCAAAAATGATATCAACATAATTTCTTACATAATCTTTTAAGAAAGACAAATTATCCTCAACAACATTAAAACTAGCCATATCTATTGATATTTTTAAACCATGTTCTTTTGCTAACTTTGCTGCTCGTATCATTAATGCATGATTTAAAACTAGGTATCCTTCAATATGTAAATACTTATATCCCTTAAATTGCTCCGGGGTTAAATCAGAATCAGATAACTCAACTGCTGCACCAAGGTAAGTAGCAAATGTACGCTCTGAGTCTGGAGATATTAAAGCAATTGCTCTACCTGTTTCATTATTACTTTTTAACATTAAGGGTTCTATTCCATTTGATTTCATATCGTTTTGAAAAAAATCGCCAAATGAATCAGAACCTATTTTTCCTATATATCCAGCCGAAGCTCCTAAATTTGCCAAGCCATGGATCGTATTGGCTGCCGAACCTCCTGATGATTGAGACTTATCGAAACTATTGGTCTCGTTATTTATCTTGTCTGCAAAATCTCTTTCGTATAGTTGCATGCTTCCTTTTTTCAAAGAAAATTTATCTAAAGTTGAATCATCCGGAAGTTTAGTCATTATATCAACTAAAGCATTTCCTATTCCTAATACTTTGTCCATTTTTAGTAATTTAATTTTATTATCGAATACAAAAATAATAAGATTATTATGAAAAACTTACGCTTTATATATAATACAGTGTTAAAAATAAATTGTTGAATTGCATTTTTTAAAGATAAATTTTGGTTTATAAAATAAACCAATTTAATTTTGAGTAAAATTAATTAATATGGAAACAATAAAGGAAAATTTAAGTCCTGAGGAAAGTTTGAAAATTATTAATAAGATGATTACCTCAGCAAAAACAAATTTAGGCGATAGCAGCTTTAATTTTTTATTTTGGGGATGGACAATATCACTCATAAGCTTATCTCATTTCATTTTAGAATATTTTAAACTATCTCAAATGCCTCAAATAGTCTGGTTTTTAATTTTTCCAGGAATAGCAGTTGTAACTATATACAACATAAAAAAAAGCAGAAAACGTAGAGTATTTTCTCACATCGAAAAAATATACTCATTCGCATGGCTTGCTTTCATTATTAGCTATTTTATTATAATAATATTTATGAAAGAGATTAATTATAATATAACACCTATAATCTTTATTTTAATTGCCAATGCTACATTTATATCGGGTTTAGCTTTAAAATTCAGACCTTTAATTTATGGTACAATATTATTTTGGATTAGTGCTATTGTATGCTTTTTAATTCCTAACGAATTTATACAATTACTAAATTCGATTGCTGTAATTTTAGGCTTTTTAATTCCTGGTTATTTATTAAAATCAGAAAAATATAAAAATGCTTAAGAAACTAAATCCATTGTTACATTCTGAATTGCGCTTGGCAATTATTTCTCTATTAACTGCGGTTGAAAAAGCTGAGTTTACATATATTAAAGAAAAAACTCAGGCTACAGCAGGAAATTTAAGTGTACAACTAACTAAACTTGAAAATGCTAAATACATTACCATTGAAAAAGGATTTAAAGGGAAAATGCCACAAACAATATGTAAGATAACTAAAACTGGAATTAGTGAGTTTGAAAAATACGTTGAAAACTTAAGAGAATATTTGAGATTATAATTTTTTTATAGATATGGTTTATAAAATAAACTACTTTAAATAAAAAGCAAGATATGCAAACTAAAACACAAGATTTGTCAATTTCGAACAGGATAATCAAAATATTTTTGTACAAAATAAAAAATATAAACACATGAAAACACTCACAACAATTATTGCAATAAGTATTCTTAGCTTAAGCTGTATAGCAAATCCGAATACAGAAAAGATAAAAGAATTAAATACTAAAGCTTACTCGGCCTATTTAAACTCTAGCATTTTTATGTGGAAACAAATAGTAAATGAATCTGATAAAATATTATTTGATAAAAATTCAGAGGGAACTGATAAGATAGAAGCTCTTAAATTCAGATTTGGGTTACTAAGTGCCTGTCTGGCTAATAAAGATAAAGACACTTTCAATACATATTTGAAAAAAACATCAGACTTGCTTAACGAATTAATGAAACTACAACCAAAATCATCGGAGCTATATGCAATCTCGGCCTCGATTATGGGGTTACAAATGGGGTTTAGTCCTATGAAAGGAATGACATTAGGAAAACTAAGC
>JAKSCO010000347.1 GCA_022360575.1 Bacteroidales bacterium
ATAGATAACACTTCGTTACTAGATGTTGTAAATAGCAAAGAGTTTCAGTTTTATTGGAACATATCAAAAGATCAAATAGAGGTTTGTAAAGATTGCGAATTTCGTTACATATGTTCTGATTGCCGAGCTTATACAAAAAACTCAAATGTTTATTCACAACCAGCAAAATGTACTTATAACCCCTATATAGCAAAATGGGAAGGCGAAGAGGGCTATGTTTCTGTCGACGATTTTAATGCATAAAAAAAGCACAGCTTCCAAAGCTGTGCTATAATACAGATACTCTAGATTAATAAAAAAGATTAATTACTGCGAGCTAAAATCCCCAACGTTTCTAGCATTTGAGGATCGTTATTTAAAGCAACCTTAGCTATTTTTCTGAAACAGCTATACCAATCGGCAAGTTTATCGGCAGCTTTTAGTTTTAGCTCAGTACTTTTTTCGGCTTCGCCTTTTTCTTTTTTGTATTTGGCATATGCTTGTTTTAATTTTTCAACCAATGCTTTCCCCTCTGTTAACGACTCTTCTGTTTGTCCAAATACAGCCATTTTTTGTTTAAAATTATCATTAGCCAATAAATTAATATAAAATGTATCGGCTTGTATGAGGTAATCAGCTATTGAATATTTTCGTCGACCATCAATAGCTAGTTCAGTCCATCCTGCTTTTTCGTCGCGCAAAGCTACACGAGCAATACGAACATGTGTCATATAAACATTATGACAAAGTTTTTTGGTATCCGACATTGCTTGATAGGCACTATCAGACTCGCCATATTCGCGCTGAAAATTCAAGACACACTTTTTGGCTTCATCAACGAATAAGCGATCAGTAGCTAATTTTTCGTTGGTAAAACCAAATAATGAAAGTTTACTGTAAACATCAGGATGTTTAGCATTTTCTAATGCCAATTCTGATTTCTTAATTAATTCATTAATTTCTGTCATAAATGAATGGTTTATAGAGTGTCTGTATTTACAATACTTTTCCCTCCATCAGTTCCTTACTTACCACAGAAAAAAGCTTGTTTACCATAAAAATAAGTCTCTCGAAGGCTTAAACAACTTTACCTACCACAAAAAATATTCTTACGAACATTTTCGGAACTCTACTTGCCATAAGAAAAACTCTATTTACCTTAAAAATAAACCTTTCAAATGCTTGCCGAACCTTGTCGAAGGGTGAAAATTGAAAATAACTTCGAAGAAATTTCTCACAACTTATAGTTTCCAAAACGATCAATCTTTTTTTCTTTGCCAACCACCCTGTATTAAAAATAACTACTCGAAATTTTCTGATGAACATTAAAAGTTGAAAACAACCATAAAAATTCGAACATTTACCACAAAAAGTCAGAAATAACCTGGTTGGTTTCGATTCTGAGTGGTAAAATTCGATTCCGAAGTGGTTAGTTTTGATTTTCGATGGGAAATCTCCTATTTTCGGGCTTTTTGATAAAAAAAGTCGATTCTGAAATACAATTTTGCTAAAAATTAGACAATTGTTTACCCTAGCAATAATATTACTTGTATTTACCAATCGATTTACTCCCTTGCAAAGCATTGTTTTGGGTTTATTGTAATGTTTTTCTCTATTTTTCGGCTTATTTGTGCTAAGCGATAGAAATATACTAATAATTATTTTAATATAATGGGTCTTAACTTATTTGTTGGTCTAAATTCACTCTGAGCTTTGTTTTGGGCTTAATTTGCTTACAATTTTCGATAAACTTGGGTATATTTGAAATAACTTTTTTTGGGTGCGATTTTAAGCTTTATAAACAATAAGTATCGTATCAAAAATATTTCAGTTTGTAATATTCTTGCTGTATAATTGATTTGATGCTCTTTTGGTGTAAATAGTACACTTGCTTAAATCGTCAGAATAAAAATACAAGGGATGAGTTTCTTACAAAAATCAATTCGACAAAACATATTAATATCTAAACCTTTTTGGGGTGGCCTTTTTCTTGCGATCTTCTTTTTTATATTTTGTTTGTTGTATCGGCCTTTTGAGTTCGATCATAATACACATCTAAACTTTACTTTAAGCATATTAATTTATGGATTAATTGGCGGATTAAGCTATTGGTTGTTTATTGTGTTTGTTAAAAGAACTGCTCGGAGCTTTTTTTGTAATTGGAATCTACAAAAAGAGTTGTTGATTATTTTTGTTTCGTTGCTTGTAATATCTATTGTAGTATTTAGTATGGGGTATGTGCTTAATGTAAAACGACCCCCGGTTAGGATAAGCGGAATTTTAGATATTATAAGAATGATAACATTAATAGCCGGAATTCCTTTTGCAGTAATTATTATTGTTAATATAAACAAAAGAGATAAAACAACAATCGATAGTAAGTGTAAGCACACAGTTGTGCGAATACAGTCGGCATTAAAAGAGAGTGTTGATATTGTTATCGAAAATCTGATATATATTATTTCTGATGGGAATTATGTTGATTTTTATCTGCTTGAAACAAACAAAGTGGTAAAGAAAACCATACGCAATAGTTTAAACAATATAGAACAACAACTATCAAGCTATTCTTTTTGTGTGCGAACACATCGAGCTTTTATTGTAAATATCAATTATGTTGTTAGTAAAACAGGAAATGTGTCGGGATATAAGTTAAAGATGAAAGATATAGATACTGCAATTCCTGTTTCGCGAAAAAGAATCGAATATTTCGATATGATCTCAGAAAAGTACTATTCGGAGAATTGATCGAGGTTTGTTTTTAATCCCAAATGGATTTCAAAATGAGGGTCTAATAAAAACGAATAAATTTTTATAAATAAAGTAAATGAGCGAAAAGAGATTCATTTCACTCATTTATTATATGCTTTTCGAAGAATTCTAGATTTGTAACCTAAATGGTTTTTTTCATATAAACTTCAGTTTTATTCATATACAATATTTTTGTTTTATACTGCATAATAATATCTATCGAATATCCAATAAATATACCAACTAGTGAAGGTAATACCCATTCTAATTGATTCTCAGAAAGAGGAAGGTCATTTACATGTTTTTTTAAATATGTAATATCTACTCCATAAGAATTAATAGTTCTAGGTATCTCTACAATAAATGTTAGTGCAACAGAGCAACGATAAACCCAATTTCCTATTGTAAATCTGTCGAAAATATTAAGTATTATTAAAACAATAACTGTAGGATATACTAGAGTTAGTATAGGGAAACTTATATTTACTATGGTATCAACACTTAAGTTTGCAATAAAAAAACTAATTATAATGGTTGTTATGGCTACCCATTTGTATGGCAATTTTCCATTAGATATTTCTTTGAAATAATTTCCTGTGGTCATAGCTAAACCTATTGCAGTTGTGAGGCATGCCATAATAACACAAATAGACATTATAATTGTACCGCTATTGCCAAGTAAATTTTTTACAATACCTACAAATAATTCTGTTCGTTTAATATCTGCTGAATATATCTCTGTAAACTGAGCGCCTATATATATAAGACCCCCATAAACGATCCCAATAACTGTCATTGCTAATATTCCAGAGAAAATTGTCATTCTTATTTGCGATTTAACAGTACTATAACCTTTAGCTACTAAAGCTGAAATAATTATAGGAGCAAAGATAATTGCACCAATTCCATCAACAGTTTGGTATCCTTCTAAAAATGATTTACTAAAAGAATGTGATATGCCTGTATTTTTAATTTCTGCTATAGGGGAAAATATACCTTTAATTATTATTGTAAATAGAGTTATTAATAAAATAGGAGTTAATATTTTTCCTATTTTATCAACTACTGTTCCTGGATTTAGAACAAACCATGTAGTTATTGAAAAGTATATAATTGATGTAATTAGCGGACTAAGGTTAGGAAAAATAGGGGTAATTCCCATTTCATAAGTAACAGCTCCTGTTCTGGGTAATGCTAATAAAGGGCCTATGGCTAAGACAATAACTAATCCTATGATTTTACTAAAGATTGGGTGTACTTTATCTCCAATTTTTGTTACACTTCCTCCAGCTAAAGCAACTGCAATAATAGCTAATAATGATAAGCCCACATCAGTTGTGAAAAAACCTAAAATCCCAGTAAGCCAATCTTCTCCTAAGTTAAGACCTAATTTGGGAGGAAATATTAAATTTCCAGCACCAAACATCATAGCAAATAAAGCCAACCCAACAATCCAAATATCTTTAAGTTTACTCATGAAATATATTTTTTAAAAAAATAGATGCAAAAATCTTAAAGATTTTTGATATGAAAAAGAAAAAAAGACAATATTTATAATTATTAGTGTCTTGAATTTTGTTTCAACCCCAGGTGTTAGTAATATACAACCCAATCTATTAGCACGATTAACTTCATTTTTTTCATAAGATTATAATTCTTTGAAACTTGTTTTGATGTTCTTTTGGTATTCATCCCAAAATATTGTTTTTAGTAACACCCAAGAGTTGAATTTTCGTCTTTCGCAACAAATATTTGCTTTGTATCACACTTATTGGTTTGTATAAGATTAATTGATCTACTTGCATTTCGAAAATCAAAAAAATACAAATCAATGAAAACGAAAATCATCATTATTTTAAAACGATACATCCTATTTTTGATGTTTGTATTACTAGTAACAGGAGTAAGTGCTCAGTTGGGTACTATATCAGGGCAATTGTACGAAACACAAAGTCGAAAACAAATATCTTTTGCAACAATAAAGTTATTTCGACAAACCGATTCGGTGTTTGTAAAAGGAACAGTTAGCAATTTAGAGGGCTGTTTTAGTATCGAGAAATTAAATCCGGCATATTATTATATCCAGATATCGAGTTTGGGTTATGAGTCTGAGCTGGTCGATAGTTTGTATATCGAATCGCCAAAACATGCAATACAATTAAAACCGATATTACTTAATAAGAAAATGTTTAAACTCGACGAAGTTGTTTTTGTTGCACAACGCAGCAGAGGGAAATCTGAGAATACCAAAACAACCTACATGGTAAATAAAGCAATGAGCAATGTGGCATACAATACTGTTGAGTTATTGAAATTTATTCCGGGAGTTCAGTTCGATTTTAACAAAAATATTTATTTAAATGGTAAGTCGGATGTAATTGTTTTAGTTGATGGCAAACGTCGCGATTCTGAATTTTTAAAGCAATTGCCTCCCGAGCTAATTGATAAAATTGATATTGCACCTGAGGGTTCGATAAAGTACGATGCCAATTCGGGTGGTGTTATTAATATTATTTTAAAAAAGAAAAAAATAAAGGGATATGGAGGTTCTGTTGCTATTGATTTGCCTACAAGCAAATCGACTATTTTTATGAATCCTACTTGTAGTTTCTCGTACAATAAAAATAAGGTTAGTTTATTTATGAATTATATAGGAAGCTTTCATTATTTCGATATCGAAAGTACTAAAAATTACGAAACTCGTAATGACCATATTACTCGCAAAATAGCATCTGAGTTAAATCAACAAAATTGGAATCATAGAATTAATTTATCGCTCGATTATTTATTAAACGATAAGAATACAGTAAGTATTTATTCGTTTTTTAATCCATTCAAGAATCAGTTTGTAGGACACTCGTTAAATCAAATTTCCGATTCGTCGGATTTTGAATTCGATCAAAACGAGAACGATCGACAAAAGGCTTATTTGTGGTCTATATTTTATGAGCATTTATTTAATAAACAATCGAAATTTAATTTTGATCTTAGCTATTACAATTACAGTGCTAAAAACAGCTTTACAATTTCGGATGTAAATCACTTACAATCGCAAATTTCGGATTCTTATCCCGAAAAGTCTTTGGCATATTTGAAAATCGATTATTCGACAATTTTTAAAAATAAGCTCCAACTCGAAATAGGATCGAAATACTCTATTAATAATTTAAACAATGATATTGATTCCGAATTTGGATATCGACAAAATAATTGGGCTGCATACTCGATGTTAAATTATCAGTATCGAAAATTTGAAACAACATTAGGATTACGTTCAGAGATTTTTAAAACCAATCAAAACAATCGATTTAATAAAACCTATTATGCTTTGTTGCCTCATGCTGTTATTTCGTATAAAATAAATGAAAAGAATAAGTTGAAACTATTGTATAAAAAATCTATACGATATCCATCTATTTATAATTTAAGTCCTGTGCTTACAAGTTTAGATTTATACTTACGTATGCAAGGAAATATAAATTTAAAACCAATAAATACCGATAAAATCGGGATCGAATATTCGACTCGAGCCAAGAGTAATTACTTTGCATTAGAGCTATTTTATCAGAATATAAAAAACGAAGTTCATCAAATAGTTGATTTTTATAACGGAACTATACTGATGCTTACCCCTAGAAGTATTAATCAGAAGTCGGAGTATGGGATACAAATATCCGGAAGTTTCAATTTATTTAAGTGCTTAAATCTTGTTCCGTATTTTAAAATTGCAGAATATAAAGTTTCTGATAATATGTTTTTATCCGATAAAAATATGATTGGCTTAAATTACAGTATGTCTTTATCGGCTATATTAAAATTGCGATATGGTTTTTATGCTTCGTTTATGTTGCAATATAACAATGCTCAAAAATATATCCATAACAATACTTTTAGCGATGCTTTGTATTTTTTAAGTATTGATAAAACCATAGGGCGTAATTTAAAATTGGGAATTTTAACAGGGATTTCTTTTGCTCAAGCGTTTACTTTTTTCGGAAACAAGATAGAAACCGATAAGTTTACTTATAGGCAAAACGATAAAATAATCTTTTCGCAATTTCCGGTATTCTTGAAATTGGCGTATAGCTTTAGTTCGGGACGAAAATTAAAAATTCGTAAAAACAGAAACGAAATACGTGAAATAGGAGGGGAAAAAGTTTTCTGATTTCTATTAAAGTATATTTTTCCTACTGACATTTTATTAAATAAAGATCGTTGCAAGGGATTTATGACGATATTGAAATTAGTTAATATAGATCAAACAATGAGATTAAAGTTGAAAGAACATTTGGGAGCATAAAGATAGAAAAGGAAATCTTTTATAAAATTTATCTAAAATTTCTTTAAAAAATAATTTTAGAGATTTCTAAGAATCGAATGTTGAGTTTTGCAACGATCTTTAGTTGTTTATATCATAACGATTTAAGAACTTTATAGTAATGAATATTTTACTAACAGGAGCAACGGGATATATAGGCAAAAGATTATTACCTGTTTTATTACAACAAGGTTATTTTGTTGTTTGTTGTGTTCGCGACAAATCGCGATTAGAAATACCTTTATCGTTTAAAGATCAAGTACAGATAATAGAGGTTGATTTTTTAGACTTATCTACTCTTGATAAAATCCCCAATAATATTGAGGTAGCATATTATTTAATGCACTCTATGTCTTCGTCAGAAGGTTATGATGAGATGGAGCTTAAATCGGCAAAAAATTTTAAAGAGAGTATTCAAAATACTTCAATAATGCATGTAATATATTTAAGCGGAATAGTTAATGAAAAGAACTTATCAAAACATTTAAGTTCTAGAAAAGCTGTAGAGTTAGAGTTATCGTTAGGCGAATATAATTTTACAGCCTTGCGTGCAGGGATTATTATTGGTTCTGGCAGTGCTTCGTTCGAAATTATTCGCGATTTGGTAGAAAAGCTCCCTGTGATGATTGCTCCAAGATGGTTAAATACAAAATGTCAGCCTATTGCTATTCGAGATGTAATTGAATTTCTAAGTAAAACAATTTTAAACAAGGAAACATATAATAAGAGTTTTGATATTGGAGGAGCTGATATTTTAACCTATAAAGAAATGCTGAAAGTTTATGCCGAAATACGAAAATTAAATCGATGGATATATACAGTTCCGGTGATGACACCTAAATTGTCATCGTATTGGCTTTTCTTTATTACGTCAACTTCATATAAATTAGCTTCGGCACTAGTTAATAGTATGAAAGTTGAGGTTGTGTGTAGAGATAACCAAATAAATAAGATACTAGATGTTTCTCCAATGAATTACAAGAAGGCTATACAAAGAACCTTGTCGGCAGTCGAAAATAATTTAATTCTTTCAAGTTGGAAAGATTCTTTAATTAGTGGTCAGTTAGATTCTAAATTTTCGGAGTTTATAAATGTTCCAAGCAATGGTTGTTTTCATGACATGCGTAAACAAAACATAGAGAATACAAATCGAACAATGGATAAAATTTGGCAAATAGGGGGGAATAATGGGTGGTATTATGCTAACTTTTTGTGGGAAATTAGAGGTTTTATCGATTTGTTATTAGGAGGTGTTGGGTTGCGTAGAGGACGAACTCATCCTAGTGAGATAACCATTGGAGGAGCTATTGATTTCTGGAGAGTTTTATATGCAAACAAGGACGAGAAACGTTTATTGCTTTTTGCCGAGATGAAACTTCCGGGCGAGGCTTGGCTCGAATTTAAAATAGTTAATAATGTATTATATCAAACAGCAACTTTTCGTCCTAAGGGTTTATTCGGACGTTTATACTGGGTATTTGTGTATCCATTACATGGAATTATTTTTAATGGACTAATAAAAAAATTGACTAAATAATTTTAATCCGTTTCATTTTGTGCTCGTTTAAGCTCATATTTTATAATCTGTAATTGTTTTTTCTTGTTTACTTCGCGAAGATTACGTGCTGTTTTTTAGTAACCCCAAATTAATTATTTTTGATTCTATTCATCTTTTTTATAATCTCACTCATCTTTTCTTTATTTAGAGCATTTTCCTCTAATTCGAAAATATCTTTTATATCGGGTAAAGCAGCCGTATATTCAGAATCGAATAATAGCTCTACAGCCTTTAATCTTACTTCAGCATGCTTACTTCTTAGTAAGCCCATATTCCATCTTACAGCAGGTCGAGAATGCATGAAATGTAATTGTTCCATTGCTATAATTATAGAATCTGGAGATGGATGAAATAATTGCCACCAATATTTTTTTTCTACTCGCTTTTGTTTCTGATCAAAAAGAACAACTTGATTATAAATATCTGGTCGTACAACTGATGGAGTATAAGAAACCATTTTCTGATTGGAAACCCATCGAACCATTCTTGGTAACATCCATCGCATGCCGGGAGTCGATTCTGGATGTCCTGAAATAGCAAACAGTTTACCTTCCCCAATTTTCTCGTTATAAAGAAATAGTTTTTTTGGAGTAACATTTTTGGGAGCACCTTTATTGGGATGAATGTCTGTTACATATTTTCCTATTGCCTTAAAATTTTCTTTCTCTTTTATTTGCCCTAAGATAGGACCATCGTAATATTGACAATATGCTTTTCTCCCGACTAATTCCGGAAATATTTTCTTCCCTTCGTTTGTCAATTCAAATTCAATCAATCCTTTACCTCTTGCATAATGAACCCTGTCAATTACCCTTACATTTCCTAGTTGCAACGATGGATAACCTTCAGTTTTACTCAATAAGAAAGATCCAGCACATATACCTATAATTCCTTTCCCATTTTTAGTTAGAAAGTTTCGGACAATTTCTTTTCCCTGATCGCCTAAGTTATTTAATTCTTTACTTCCACTTCCTCCCGGGAAAACAAGTACATCAAAATTCGCTAAGCAGCCTTTCATTATTTCAGAAGAACTTATTTCTGATACGCTAATATCCGAATCAATTAATAAAGCTTCTTTTGTTTCAATAACACATATCGGGCTAGCTCCATTTCCATTAAAAACAGCAACTTTAATTATATTTTCTTTCTGAGTACAGCTATAAAACAAAGCAATAGAAAAAATATATACTATAGTAATAAAAATTCTTCTTCTCATGAGTTTACAAGTTTACGTCTTATTCGTTTATGATTTTGTTAATTCTTAATTTGCTGGCATTTATTTCTTTTCAGTGAGGGGTAGTTTTTGGTTACTCGCTTTCATAAATCCCAACTTCTTTTACGAGTTTGCAAATAAACATATCTCGCTAGTGAACCTTCATTTTTTTGTTTCAACACTTTATACTTATACTAAAAGAATATCAAAATGAGAGATAAAAATTGTTTTCTCGCCTTATCCATTGCCAAAAAACTAGGCTATCTTTTACTTTTTCCTCGCGTCTAAGACAAAAAATATTCATTTTTATAAACTCCTAATCTTGAAATTCATTTGGTATTACTAAAAATATATAACCATGGTTTTGTATGTTAGAATTTAATTATTCGAATGTTTAGTCATCAGATATAGATTATTTTATAATTCGATTTTAAAATTTGTTAAATAACTATCAGTTATATAATTTTCGATCCATTGATAAAAATCTAAAGCATTTCTATTATCTATTTTTCCTTTTTTTCTCCATTCCTTTAATAAACTATTTGCTCTTTCAAAAATATAATCTTCTTGATTTTCTATAAGCTGAACTATGCCTGTTTTATCCGAATTATATAAAGAGTTTACATTAATGTAATATTTGTCTGTTTTTCCCCATCGAATGTTCATTACTTTTTCTTTTTTTAATTGTAAAGCAGCATTGCATATTGGCGAATCTTTTATTTGAGCATTATATTGTACAATTGAAGGTATTTGTTCATTAGCACCCATAAATAAAGGAACTATTGTAGATGATAATGGAAAACCCACATGTGCCCACATGGTAGTTAAATCGGGTGTTTCCCCTTTTCTTACCCCTTCTATTGTTACCGAAGATGACGAACCCGATCGTGGTATATAATCCCTAAAATGGGCATACTTAGGAGTACCTTCAGGAAAATTTCCATACTGTATTTCTAGATCTTCTTTCACTAAAGAGTGGTATAAACTTTTCGCTACTCTTTGTTCGATATATTGAGGTGTTATACCTGTTGTGGACGCTTTCTGATAAAATAAATCATTCACTGTATTGTAGCGAATATAACCACTACCTACGCCTATTTCTCCTGTATTCGAATAGTTTGCTCTAATAATATATCCAAAAGGAGCCACTTTAGGATCATTGGCATCAATCTTAACAAAACCTTTATGCCCCAATTCGTAATATGCAGCTCCCCCTTGAGCATCTATTACTCCAAAATTAGCTTCTAATCCTGTTGGTTTGATCTGCTTATTTAGTAATTTCTCAAAATCATCTAGGGTTTTGCAAGTAGCTAAAGCTTCTTTCATTAAGCGACCTTCGAGCCCTGTTAGTTTTTCTTTACTTCGATTATTTAGATTATACGAAGCAGAGTTCATTATTGCAAAGCCAGTAGAATTCATTCCTATCCAAATACTTTTTTTTGCAATATCTTTTGAGTTAACCAAACCCATATAGTCAAATTTCTCGCCTTTAAAATAAACTATACTATTATTTAAAGCCCATGTATCCCTATTTTTCCAAATCATTGGTCTGCCACTCTCTGTATACTTTCCTGATATTACCGCTGTTGTACATGCATCAATTTTAGTAGATGCCAAAACAACAATTAACATAAATGTAAAAACTATTCCTCTCATTATTTTTTTATAATTTTCTTTGTTATGATATTATCTTCTATTTTTAAACTCAAAAAGTAAACCCCTTTAGGAAAATCCGAAATATTTATTTGTCCTAAATTCGATTTAATTCTTTCTGTTTTTACTAATTTTCCTACATAATTGTATATTTTAACAAACTCTCCCCGACAATTTTCTATGTTTAGGGTATGAGATGAAGGATTCGGATAAATTCTAATTTTTGTTACTAAGCTATCTTGAATTCCTGATGCCTGATTTATATTTATCTTTACTGTTTCTGGATTAGATATATATTTCCCATCGCTAACTGTGAGTTTTAAATTACATACCTGAGGCGATAATGAACCTACATCTTTAAGCAATATTTCTCCTTTTGCATTTATTTCAAAAAGATTATTTTCATTCCCCTCTGTTATCAACCAATTTTGATAAATAGTAGCTACCTGATCTTTATCTGTTGCTGCTACTTTCAAAATAACATCTCCTGTTTTTGCTTTTGTATTAATGGTAGCTTTTTGTTCACAATTAATTACAGGAGTAAAATTATTCGATAAAGATTCTCCTTCCCAAAGCACTCCATCGTTTTTGTTTTTCACAATAAAACTTAACGCATAGGCCTTATCTTTCAACCTAACTTTATGGGGCTGATCAAAGTCGAAAAGAGAAATTGTATGTTCGTCTATTATATGCTTGTTTCCTTTATGAGGAATAAAATTATCTTGATATCTATCGCATTTCGATATTCTAATCTGATCCAGATCAGCTATTAAAAAATTTGAATATCCATTTCGATATTTCTCACCTAAATTTAAGGCAGAATTACTTTTGTTTAAATTGAAATTATTATTACTCTCAATATCTTTTTTCCCATTTATAAAGATCTTTGTATTGTTATTAGAATGAGAAAATGCTACATGAACCCACTCATTTATCTTAAGTTCATTATTTTGCGATTTAATACTTTGATTACTACTTCTTGAAATTAACTTTATCGAATACGATGTTGATGTAATATCATCAATAGATATGGTAAAAGCATTTTTTTGATCCATTACTACATCATAATTTTGATTTCCGCCTTTTACTCTTATCCAAAATTCGAAAGTATAATTGTTAGAAAAATCTAAATCGTCATCAGGAGTCTGTCTTGCATAAGCATAATGATTTCCATTAAAAGAAATATACCCATTAAGAGTTCCATGTTTGGTTACAGCAAACTGATTAGACCATGAGTTTGCATAAAAAACACCATTTACTTTACTGCGTACTCTAAATAGATAAACAGATGAAGCATCTTGTATCTGGTATAAAAAGTTTGTAGTAGGAATTGTTTTCGAAATGGTTTCCCAATTGCCTTTGTCTTTTTTTACCTGTAATTCGTATCCGTCGTACGATATTGTATTACTCACATCCCAATTAATAATAAAATGATCAGCTTCTTTAGATATTCCTGTTATTTCGGGGGTTGGAAGAAAATCGAACACAGCTCCTGTAAGTGAATTATAACCTCCAGAATTACTATTCCATGCTTGAATATTATAATAGCCATTCATATTGTTATTATTCCACCATCCCCAATTGATGTGGTAATATGATTTACCTGATATTTTTTTATACCCATCAATAATGACAGCATGTTCTGCACCTGTACTTTTGGCTTTAAGCCCCACTTGTACAGGAATATTATTTGTTATGTTGTTATACAACCTATTCCAGAAAAAATTCCATGTAACTGGTTTATAATGTCCCGTAAAACGGAAAAATTTTTCTAAAACAAAAGGAACTTTATTAATATTTGATGTTGATCCAGATAGTTCATAATCCATCTGAAGAGCAACTCCTACATCATAAAATAGTTTCGAAACAGCTTGTCTTTGCTCATTTGTAGATGCTACACCATAATACAAATCACTCATCTTACTCCACTGATAGTTTTCTTGATCGAAGAATGAAGAATGCGTTATAGTTGTTCCTTTAAACTTATCGTTATAAACCTGATTTCCCATTCCTTTTTTGGGCCATTCATAGTAATTCATTATTTGGCAAGCGCTAATTGCAACACATCCTGCCGAACAATGCTGAGGAGTAAAAATATTTGTAGCATATATGGATTTTCCATTTTGATCTATACAATTTACTCCCCCCCATACATCACTTAGCAATGGGGTTATTTCAACATCTTGATTGTCCGATAAAAATTTTGATTTTTCTCTTTGCAATACTTCTTGAATAAGCCTTGAAGTAAAATTCTGTTTCGGGAAAAAATAGCCTTTGTCAGAAAATCCTATGATAGTTTTTGTAAAATCATTCGCAATAATTGCATAACCTCCACCTTTATAGTTAAAAACATAAGCCAAAGTATCTCCAATATTAACAAGAGGATATTTATTCAGGATTGCTATTTCTTTTTTTTGCAAATCCCGAATTAAATCATCTGCTACTTTTTGATGAGAAGTTTGTCCCTTCATAGGAAAGGACAAACAAAACATCAATAATAAAAATAAACACAGGTTAATTATTTTTTTCATATTACTGATAAATCATTTTTCGATCCGACTGCCAATTATTTTGACGCAAAGAAACTGAATGAGGATATGTCCCTTTTACAAGCATCTTTGGAGTTTTATTTTTAGCATCTATCATTTCTTCTTTTTTCAGATTCAACAGAAATAGGGTATTTTTATCTTCTTCAAAATCTTTGTATAAATCAGGGTTAAAATCTGCACTATAACGTGCAATGGTTGAAATGCGAGTTTTTCTTTGTTCACATTTTGTAAAACCATAATAAGCTCCACGATATGTTGCACTCCAGTTTACTCCCCCAATCGACGACTTGGATATCCAAACATCGTCGGTACTCGATGTAACCTGCTTTCCATTTATAAAAAACCTTGCAGTATTATCTTCCGAAGAACGTGTAATTGCCACATGAACCCAATCTCCATACAACAATACAATATCATTATTATTAAATGTACTCATCGATTGCAATTCTAAATCGGACGAAGTATTTGATAATTTAGAATAAGTAATCTCATAATCAGCTTTTACTTTTACTATCTTAGTTCCCATTCCATTGGGCTGACTATAATCTATTACTTTAATTTCTCGATCGGCTTGAGGTTTGTCCGGATTTGCAGGAGATATATACAAAGTAAATACATATCGCTGCTCCATAACGATAGAAGATTCCAACACTTTATCAGAAATTGTTGTCCCCTCTTCAACCTTCACCCATGTTTCGAAAGTCCAATCGGTTGTTAGTACATTGAAAGGTCTGTTTCCATCGGCATCTTTTTTATTTGTTGCATAGAAACTTTGCTTATCGCCATTAAAATAAGCATAACTATCAATTAATGTTTCCATTTCTTCTGTAATAACAGGAGTTTTGTAGTTGTTATCATCGTCGTCACACGAACTCAAAATAATCATGTGAATAATTAGTAAATATGTAATAATTTTCTTTATCATCTATATTTTTATTATACACTTATAAAGTATCTATTTTCATCCACCAGCAGATACATCCTCTCCGGGTACTCCCTGATCTCCTCCAAAAGTATATACAGTCGTGGGAATCAATTCTAACTGCTGTGAAGGAACAGGAAAATGAAGCATTGTTCCTTTTTGTAAGAGATTCATCCGTCGCATATCGAAAAATTCTAGTCCAATACCGCCAAGTATTAATTCAATGTTTCTTTCGTACCATAATGCCTCAAAAACTACTTCTTTTGTAGCCTCTATTGTAGATAAATTTCCTCTATTAACTCTTGTTCCGTTATTAATTATTTGGGCTGCTTCCGAATATCTTTCCATATAATACAGTGCTTCAGCTTTGAACAAATCATTTTCTGCCAGTCTAAAGTCAACAATACGCTTATCAATTCCATCATTATTGATATAGTCGTCTAATCTTTTGTATCGATAAGTAGACCACCTATAGTAACCTCTGTCGGGACGACTATTCTTTGTATTATATTCAAAATCGGTATCTACTCTCTGATCTGGCGAATTTATTTGTCCATTATTTGGCAAGTCGGTATACAAGCCACTTTCGGGAAAAGTTGCAGGAATAGATGGGTCTAGAATATGTATAATTCTCATATCTATTTTTCCCCAACCCGACCCTGCTGTTTTTATATGAAAGTATGATTTCCATGATTTAGCAACGCCATCGCCCAAAGGAGCAAAGTCTTTTTGTATTCCTTTTTCTGCATGTGCAAGAACTGTAGCCCAATCTAAAGCACTGTTTTGCTCTAAATTTCTTGATGAATAAACCATCAATCTGGCAATGTACGAATGTGCCAATTGTGCCAGTTCCACATTGGTCCACACATCTCCTGGTATCCAAGTACTGGGTATTGTAAACTCTGAGTTTTCGCAAATAGCAATTGCTTTTTCTATTTGCGAAATTCCAACTCGTACCATCTCTTGATAAGAAGTAAGATTTATTTTTTGATAATCTTCAGTGGACTCAATTAGAAATGCTTTATCGAAAATTAATCCTAAATAACCATTGGATAAACCTTGTGTTAGGTAGGCCATTGCTTTTACCATATCTGTTTCTTCGCCATTCTTACCTATTTGCATTCCGTTTTCAATTACAGCTAATACATCTGTCGAGGAAGTAAGTACATCGTACATATTTTTGTAATATGCTTTTCCAACCCAATGGTAAGGATAACCTACATCGTTTATATAAGCTTCGCGTGGTTCTTTCGAGAGATCAACGGCGCCAAAATTAGACCAAAAAACAGTTCCACAATCGGCCATATACCACATTGCTCTCGCTGGTGTTTCCGACGAAAGAGTATATGCAGCATCATGTCCCACAGAAAACCACGACTTAAATAAGCCTGCTGTTATTGCCTTTACACCATCAGGATCGGATAGCATCACATCCGTATCCGGAGAATTTAAGTTTTCCACTTCCAATTCGTCGCAAGCAAAAAACAAAAAACAAATTATTATGATTATAGTATATTTCATGATTTTATCTTTTTAAAATTCAATTCCAACCGAGAAAGAATATGTTGTAAAATTTGGATAGCCATTATTATCAAAAGCATATCCGCTTGAAGTTACTTCGGGATCATAACCCGAATAGTTCGTAAAAGTTAATAAGTTTTTGCCAATTATTCCTAGCTTTATTCCATTTACATACTGTCCTAATTTTCCTAAGTTATCTTTTGTAAATGTGTAATTTATAGAAGCTTCTGCCAATCGCAAATAAGTACCATCTTCTACCCAAAACTCATTAATTGACTGACTATCGTAAAAACCCAGATAATAATCTATTGTTTTCATTTTTTCTGGAGCTTTACCATACTGATCCATTATAGGGTGTCGGTTATGATTAACCATTTTTTGAGCTGTACTATTGTATAAATCACCTCCTTGCTTCCATTTCCATAACATGTGGAAATTAAAATTTTTGTATGCCAGATCAGAACTAATTCCCATTCTAAAATCAGGATTTATATCCCCTATTTTTTCTGTAACAGGATTCCCATTCTTATCCTTAACCAAAATTGGCGTTTCATTTTTTGTTCCTTGCGAATTTGCTCTTATCACATAACCTTCGCTATTTAATTTATAGTTACTGATATTGTCATTTTCTGACAGTTGCTCCCGCATTTGCTGTATAGAACGTACAAATTTTCTTCCATACATAATTCCATAAGCCTCTCCTTCTTTAATGTAAAAGCTACTCTGTGGCCCTGTTCTGTATTCTGGAAAATCTAACTTTGTTATTTTTGAAGATGTTTTATCGAAAGTAAATCGCATATCCCATTGCAAATTATCGGTTTTAATGATATTTGCTTGCAACATTGCTTCAAATGTTTTTGTCTCTAACTCGCCAGCATTCCTCCACTGATAAGCAAAACCATATTGATTAACTAATAAAGGGACTTTTAGAAATTGCTCCGATGTTGTAGTTTTCGAATAGGTTGCTTCAAGGTAAAAACGTTTTAAGAAAGACACATCCATTCCCAACTCAATTTCTTGCGACTGAGAAGGTTTTAACTCTCTATTGCCGAGCGTATTCTTTTCATAAACTCCTGCTACTTTTTTATAGGTTTCGTATTGCATTTCAAAACTTGGTCTTTGACCCGATCCTCCTATTGCTCCTCGCAGTTTTAACTCCTTAACACCTGGAATTTTTATATCTTCTGAAATACGGTAAGCTCCTGATATTCTATAATAATTATGTCTTCTTTCGTCTTTTCCAAATAAAGATGATCCATCATTTCTGAATAAACCATCTAAAATATATCTGTCTTTAAAAGTAAACGAAGCTATCGCAAATACATTTTCTGCTTTTATATCTTCAACACGAGTTCTGAAATAGGAATTCTCGTCGGGAATAATAACAAAAGATGGAAAATCTTCAAAATCAAAACCTCTACCATATCCACCTGCCGATTCAAAATGACTATCTTCAAACAAATAACTTACTCTAGCATTAAAATCTAATTCATTCCATGTTTTGAAAAAACTTAATGTTGCTCTAATATTCTCATTTAATATTTTCGAAGAGTAATTATCTAAGTAGCCCGGTGATTCAATAAATCCATCTGTGTCAATACCTGTGTACATTCCTTTGGGAGTTAATATTTTCTTTCTATAATCCTGACTCTCGACCCCATAACTAGATTTAAAGGTCATCCAATCGGTTAATATCCAATTCAGTTCATAATTTGCTAAAAATCTGGTTTTTTCCAATTTGTTACTCCTATTATAAAGCTCATATAAAGGATTAAATACTATCTGATTCCAATGATTAGGTGCAAAATTATATGGAGTACCATCGTCGTTGGCTCTTTTCAAATCAACATCTGGTTCCATCATTACCACTTGAGCAAATGCATTGTTTCCTCCTCCTGGCATATCATTTTCTGTAAGAATAAAATTATTACTTGCTTTAATTTTTATCTTTGGAGTAATTGCATGGTCTACATTCAACCTAAAGCTTTGGCGCTCGTATCCTCCTGTTTCTTTTAAAACCCCTTCACTATTATGATTTTCGAAAGACATATAAATATTTGTACGATCTAGTTTAGAAGCTACATTAACAAAATTTGTATAATTGATTCCATTATCGAACATCTCTTTTTGAATATCATTATTAACCCGATATGGTTGCGTCATCATTCGTGTGGGCAATAAAATTCTGTTTCCTTCAATTTCTGAATTATAGCCTGTTACATAGTTATCAGGATAAGTTACTGAGGCATATTTTGTATATGTATCAACTGTTTGCCAATCATTTGCAAGTAAATACGGGTGATATTTTGCCATATCGATTGTATTCTCTACTTTTTGAATACCCACTTCGTTTCTGATTGTAATTTTTGTGGTATTACTTTTCAATCGAGCTCCTCTTTTCGAAGTTACAACCACAACACCATTTCCTGCTTTTGATCCATACAGTGCTGATGCTGCAGCACCTTTCACTACTTCTATCGATTCAACATCATCTACATTTATATCTGATAATGATCCTTGCATAATCATTCCATCTACTAAAATCATTGGAGCCTGATTACCTGTTAAGCTTGTTGCTCCTCTCAGAGTAATGGAAGATCCTGATCCTGGAGTTCCGCTTCCCGAGGTTACTGTAACCCCTGCCAATTTACCTTGCAAAGAGGAAGAAATAGAGCTTTGTGGAACCTGTACCAAGTCAGATGTAGTTATTTTTGCCACTGAAACCGACATTTTTTTTCTTTCTGTGCCTGAAGCTACTCCTGATATTATAATTTGATCTAGTACTATACAATCTTCTTTCAGTATTATTGTTAA
The DNA here is from genome assembly GCA_022360575.1 of Bacteroidales bacterium. Lineage (GTDB taxonomy): Bacteria > Bacteroidota > Bacteroidia > Bacteroidales > UBA12077 > UBA12077. The sequence goes on from JAKSCO010000347.1 coordinate 19,279, forward strand.
AGTTTTATCTGTACCAATTCTTACTTCTTGGGTTTTGTAACCAATAAAACTAAAAACTAAATAATCCCCAATATTTGTAGTTATTTCGAACTTCCCGTCTTGATTTGAAGCTGTACCTAAACTCGTTCCTTTAATTTTGATGTTTACTCCAGGTAAAGTTTCACCTCTTTCACTTGTAATTACTCCCGAAATAATTCGTTCTTTTTTTATCTCTTGTGCTTTTCTAGAGCGTTTGTGTATTATTACATAGTCTTTTTCTATCGTAGAAATTAAAGGGGTTTTTTCTAAAACTATGTTTAATGCTTTTTGTAAACTTTTGTTCTGAAAATTTAGGCTAATTTTTTTATCATAATCAAAATCTTCATCGCTGTAAATAATAATTTTTCCAGATTGTTGTTTTATGTTAACAAAAGCTTCTTTGTAACTAATATTTTCTGATTTAATGGTAATCTTCACTTGTTCAACCGAAAACGATTGTAGAGAAATTAACATTATCACAAAAAATACACATTTGAATAAAACGTATCTTATCATTTTTCTTGTAAATTTTTATTTTAAGGATTAAACATAAGAGTGTTAGCTCTTTTTTACTTATTTGATAATATGTATATATTATCCTTTTTTTCAATATGGATATTTAACGAAGTTTCGATGATACTAAACAATCGTTTTAACGAAGTAGATCTTTTCAATGAACCAGATAGTTTTCTTGCTCTTAATTCTTCTTTCGAAAATTCGAAGTTAATATTGTGCCATATTTCAATATATCTACATAATTTTTCTAACGAAATATTGTTAAATTCGATTAAATCTTTTGCCCAAATAGTATATAAATTAGAATCAACCATTGAAACTTTCATTTTATTACTATAACACACAGCTTGTTGTCCAGGATAAATTATTTCTTTATAATTCTTATTATTGATTTCGATACTCCCTTCGGTTAAAGTTACCATCAATTTTGAAGAATCGGCTTTTACATTAAAATGAGTGCCTAGTACTTTTATATTAGCTGTTTTTGTCTTAACAATAAAGGGTTTCTTATTTTTTGCTACTTTCAGAAATGCTTCTCCTACAAGAGTGATCTCTCTTTTTTCATTATCAAATTTATTGAAGTAAGATAGTTCTGTAGATTTATTTAGCTCAATATTTGTCCCGTCAGAAAGAGATAGATTGAAGCCTTTGTCTTGAGGAGTTACTATTTTTAATTCAATTATATCTGAATTCAATAGAGTATTATTTTTGAATTCTCCATATTCTGGATGATGAATATCTGTTTCTAAATTATATTTTAATCCATCAGGGAACTCAACATAAACATTATTCTTATCAAAAGGAATACTAACATATTCTGTTTCTTGATGTAATATTAGAAAAATTGATGAAAGAAATATTATTGGTAATAAAACTGCAGCAACTCTAGAGTATTTTCTAAAGAGCAAGTGAATTTTTTTGTCAACTGTTTTTGCTCTTAAACGATTCCACGATTTTTTTAGATCAATGTTATTCTCTACCATTATTTCTTTCGAAGAAATATACATTTTTTTCATGGCTTCTAGTTCTTTTCTATTTTTCTTTGATCTTGAAGCCCATTTCTTAACTTTTATGATTTCCTTATAATTAGCTTTTTGTTCGATATATCTTAATAACAGTATTCTATTTCTTTTCATTTCGGTTTGTTGAAAATTTGCGATTTTACTAAAACATCTGCAGGAAGTAACTTTTCTACTAGTAATTTGTACAAATACAATCTTACTATGCATCAATTTTACTTTATACTATGACGAAGGAAAATAAAAAATGGGTGTTTCTTAGAAAGAAAAAAATGAAAGTAAATAAATAGTCATAAAATCAGTAGATCTTCTCAAGATTTTATAAGCTCTTGAAAGATTAGATTTTACTGTGTTTATAGATACATCAAATTTTTTTGCCACTTCTTTGTATTTCATATTGTTGAAAACAATAGCTTTAAAAACTTCTTTGGTTTTTGGAGGTAATTCTTCAATTTTTTTCTTTAAAAGTTGCACTTTTTCATCAATTTCTTTTTGGGAGTAATATTCGAAAGGATGAATAGTTTCATCAAATTCATCTACATATAAGGGTTTCTTCTTTCGAATATAGTCAATACAAGTATTTTTAGTACATACAAATAGGTAAGTTGATAGGTTTTTTATTGATACATATTCTTTGCGATTCCATATTTTGATAAAAATATCTTGCACAATATCTTCTGCAACAAAAAGGGTGTCAACATATTTTATAGAAAAAATACAAAGAGGTTTATAATACTTCTTAAAAAGTTTATCAAACCCTCTTTTTTTTTTTGTCTCTAATTCTTTTATTATTTCTGCGTCTGTAATCATTCTTTCTCTTGCTAAAGATGAAATAATTTTTTGATATTAATAAATATTTTTAGGCATTTTATTTACTCTAAGTTTTGTTTTTATTAGGTTATTGTATTTGTAAACTGTATATAATTTTAGAACAAAAATTAATTTAATTATTAATTAATAACTCTTAAGGAGGAGTGTTTTTTAGGTTTTATCTATTTTGTTTTGTCAAAAAATAACTTCCGAATAATTTTAAAAAACTACTTCATTGTTCTGTTTTTTTCTACCAAAGGAACATTTTCACCACTCATTTTGATGTTCTTTTGGTATAATACCAATCTTTAATTCAATTAGAATATTAATATGCAAGAGTTTTTATCTCAGATTATATTTTGAAATTCCAAAGCTTTCAATTTCTAGTTCGGTATCCTTCCCTAATCGAAATAAAAATTGATTATGAAAATCAACTAAATAATTTTAATCCTTTTTATTTTGTGCTCGTTTAATTTCATCTTTTATAATCTGTAATTGCTTTTTCTTGTTTACTTCGCGAAGATTACGTGCGGTTTTTGTAAAATATTGATGATTTTTAATAAACTCGAATTGAATTTTATTCCATTCATATATAGAATCTATTTTATCTCTATCGGCAAGTTCTTTATATAGCGAAATTGAAACAGGAACAAAATCGGTTCGTCCTAAATAATCTAAATCGGCATCGCACATAATTTCTTCTAATAGATTTTTCGGATTAGGAGGTAATTGTGTTACCTGAATCAGATTACATATTTGTTCAATTTGTGCTTCGGAGTATTGATACTGAGGTAATATTTTTCGGGCAAGTTTAATTCCTTCTTCTTCGTGCGAGTCGTAATTTACCAAATGTCCCATATCGTGGAATAAGGCTGCTGTTTTAAGTATTAAGATATCTTTATCGCTAACACCTTCGGCACGGCCAATTAATTCGACCTGAGTAACAACATCAATAGTATGTTTTATATTATGATAATAAAGATTATCGGGTAAACCTTCTTCGAGTTTGCTTAAAATAAATTCCTCAACATCATTTACTCTAAGTAGTTGTAGGTTTGTGAAAAAATCTTCGTTAGGGAATTGCATTTCGGAGTTAATAGATAATTCAGGTTTGAATCCTTCGACAAAATACATATCTATTTCACCTTTGTATTTTACTGGCATTTTTCCTCTATAAGTACAAATAAAGAAATCTTTAATAAGCATATAGGTATTCTCAGTGATGTTAATTTTCCCTGATTCGCTAGCCGCTTCCATTCTACTGGCAGTGTTAACAGTACCACCCCATATGTCATACGATATTTTGTTTTTCCCGAGTACCCCGGCAACAACAGGCCCAGTGTCGATGCCTATTCGTAAATCCCAAAACTCTTTAAATCTTTCATCAGCTTTTGATTTCAGATCCTTCATGAAGTTTTGCATTTCGAAAGCAGCTAAAACAACTTCAACTGGGTTAGTCCTGTTTTTGATAGGAATACCTCCAGCACACATATAAGCATCGCCAATGGTTTTTATTTTTTCGATATTATATTTTTCGACTACAGTATCAAATTGCAAAAAGAATTTGTCTAGTTCATCAATAAGATGCTCTGAATCCATTTGTTCCGAAACCTTAGTAAATCCTTGTATATCCGAAAACAATACTGTAACCATGTTGTAATGATAAGGTCCTGCTTTGCGTCCCGATTTTAATTCGTTTGCAGTATTTTTTGGTAAAACTCGTTCGAGTAAGTTATCTGCTTTTTCTTTTTGTATAACAAGTTCTTCAGTGCGTTCGTGTATAATATTTTCTAAACGGAAACGTTCGAGAGCAAACCTATAAGCTCTCCAGCGTATTGTTATAACAATAATGAATCCCAAGGTTATAAGGTATATGATATATGCAATAAACGAACGATAGTTTGGAGGTTTTATCTCAAACTTGTATTGTATAGAATTAGATAATTGATTAAAAATGTTTTTTGATTTAACTTCGAATGTGTATTTGCCTTCAAACAAGTTTGTATATTCTTTTACATTTAAACTATTCCAATCAGACCAAGTAGAGTCATAACCTAGCAAACGATATTTATATCGAATCTGATCTTCGCTCTTATAATCGTTTGTCGAAAAAATAAATTTTAACGAATTATACTGATATTTTATTTTGTAGCTTTTGTCTATAGCTTGTCTTTCCCCAAACGAAGAGGACATTATTAGCGAATCGTTGTTTAACAAGATCTTTTCGAAAAATAAATAAGGACTTTGTTTGGGTATGTTTTTAAAGTTTAAGTCTAATTTTATTAGAGCATCAAAACCTCCAAACCAAACTGTATTATTAGTGTCTAAGTGTATTGTATTTATAAAAAAATCTTTTATTCTGTTTAATGGTAATACACTAATAGCCTCAATCTGTTTTCTATTGTTGTTTATAATTAGAGGTTTGTTCTTTGTATTTTTCTTATGAATAAGATTTATCCATAAATTCAGATGTTGATCTTCGACTATAGGATATATCCAATTTGTTTCATTACTGATATAGTTTATACTATCTTTTTCAAAAATATTTTTCTTTTGATTAAAAGAAAATACTCCTTTCGATGAAGAAAAAAGAGTTTTTTTTGTTAAAGAACTTAATTTTATCCAACTAGGATTCTCGGGTAGAGAATAGCTTTCAAGTTTATTCGTAATGATATTAATACGACTCAACGACTCATTATTTTTTACAATCCATATATGCTTATCATTATCTTCTGATATATCTGTAACTGTTGTTTTGTCTATATTAAATTTGTTTTCGATAATGATTGTTTCATTCGAAAAACGTATAGAACTTAATTTGTTTGAGTATCCTAAGTAGAATAAATTAGGGTCTCTTTGCGAGTGTTTTACACATGTTATATTATTTAACCTATAAATGAGATTTACCTTATTTTTCCCAATTTCGTATATTCCATTATCCCCAAAAATAAATAAGCGATTATTAAAAATATGAAATTGATAACACTTGAAATTGAGACTGTCAATGGTTTCGAAAACAGGATTAACTTTCTTTTTATTATTTTCGGATAGATAAAAAACTCCTTGCGAAGTAGCAATGTATAAATCTTTATTGAAATGAGTTATAGCTAAAACATTCCCTTTTAAGCCATTTTTTTTATTGAAATATTGGTATGCCGAAGGAATTTCGATACGACTAATCCCGTGATTGTGTAAAGCCCATAGATTATTTGATTGGTCAGCAAATAAATAATTTATTGATGAATTAAGTAACCCCTGATTTTCATTTATGACTGAAATTACTTTCCCTTGTTTGTTTATAACTATTATTCCTGATAGTTTGGTTCCTATAGCATAATGTTTATCACTTAAAATGCAGGCATGCGAAAATAAACCTTTATCGATAAAAGAATCGGCTTCTGTATTAAAGGGTTTTGTTCCTGTTTTATTCCACAAATAAAATATTGACTTTTCTTTTATTTTAATTAAAATTCGATCATCGTATTCGAGTATTGCTTGGATTCTTTTCTTTTTAAAGAAATCAGAATTAGGTAAAGAAACTATTTTATCTCCAATAATTTTTTTGAAACCTATATTGTAGTTTGAAATATAAATTGCTTCCTTTACTTTAAACAGTTTAGTTTTTACTGAGAATTTGTTTAAGCAAATTAAATTTTCTCCTGTCCAGAAAAACAGACTATTATTAGCTGTAAAATAGACATAATTATCAATTGCTACTAATTCGTTAACTTGTCCGATATTATGTGATATTTTGAGTAGAGAAACAAAGGTGTTTTTTGTTAATGTTGATTTTATATATCCAAATTGATTTTTCCCTCCAATATAAATAGTTCCTTCTTTATTTATAGTGAATTCAGGGTTCTTTATTTCATTAAATAAATTCCAATGTTTCGTATTGTATCGTAAGATCCCATTTGAATTCTTTATGTAAAGAATCCCTTTGTTATCTTGAGTTACAAAAAGATTATTGTTGTTTATCCCAAAATTATTAAGAACGATTTGTTCGATATAAAGACTGCCGATATTCTTGGCGTTTAGAAAATTAGGACTTGTAAAAACACTCACAATAAGAATCGTACAGAAAAAAATTGTACATTTACGAAGTTTTTCTCTAAATTGTATGTATTGTTTAAGAGGTGGTTTGTACTTCATGTAATTTATATAAGATATTTTTCCTAGTCGAAGATATTGAAATTATATTAAAATTAAAGAATGATAATGGCAAAGGATCATAACATTTTAATTCCTTGGGATTTTACTCCAGTTGCAGAATATGCCTTATTACACGGATTTAAGTTCGCTCAAAAGGCTAAAAGTAAAAAAATAAGTTTAGTTCATATAATTAAGAATAGAAAAGAACAGACTAAGGCTCAAAAAAAGTTAGATTTAATAGCTTCGGAACATAGTGGCAGAAATGGAGTCGAAGTTGAGGCTATTGTGCGTATAGGAAGTATTTTTACAACTATTGGAGAGGTTGCTACAGAATTAGATGCAGAATTAGTTATTATGGGTACTCATGGATTACGAGGTATGCAAAAATTAACAGGAAGTTGGGCTTTGAAAGTTATAGTAAGTTCTAAAATTCCTTTTGTTGTTGTTCAAGAACCTCCAAACGAAACTGATTTTAAAGATATAGTATTTCCCATAGATTTTAAAAGAGAAACCAAAGAAAAACTTAATTGGGTTACATATTTTTATAAATACTTTTCTCCTAAATTTCATATTATAAAACCCAATGTTACAGATGTGGGTTTTCTTAAAAAGATTAAGGCAAATGTTGTTTTTGCTCGTAAATTTATGGATAGCAAAAAGGTCGAATATGAACTTCAGACAGTTGATGGGAAGAAGAACTTTGCTGTAGAGATAATGGATTATGCATCTACAATAAATGCAGATTTAATATTGATTTTATCAACTAAAAATATAGGCTTTACAGATTATATTATCGGAGCGCAAGAACAATATATTATAGCAAATAGTTCTAAAATCCCGGTAATGGTTGTCAATCCTCGAGAGGATCTAACTAAATTTGCCAGCTTTCATAGGGTATAAATAAAATAATTTAGGTTAATTTTTCTTAATTCATTTTTATGAATAGTAATTTTACCTTCGAATTTTTATAAAAATAAAACTATGAAATTGGTATTTGCTACAAATAATAGTCATAAGTTAGATGAAGTTCAGAATTTACTTAGCGACAAGATAGAGCTTTTAAGCTTAAATGATATAAAATGTTCTGAGGATATTCCTGAAGATTATGATACCTTAGAAGAGAATGCTCTACAAAAAGCGCGATATATTTCTAAAAAATATAGCATAAACTGCTTTGCTGATGATACAGGTCTCGAAATAGAATCGTTGCAAGGGAGACCTGGCGTTTTTTCAGCTCGATATGCAGGAGAATCAAAAGACTCTGAAGCGAATATGAATAAAGTTTTAGATGAACTTAAAGGTATCGAGAATCGCAAGGCCAGATTTCGTACTGTTATTGCTCTAATTATAGATAATGAGGAATTTCTTTTTGAGGGAATTGTTAATGGACAGATTCTCGTTAGCAAAACAGGAGAAGATGGTTTTGGGTATGATCCTATTTTTAAACCCGATAATTATTCTCAATCATTTGCTCAAATGTCTATTGATCTAAAAAATAAAATTAGTCATAGAGGAATAGCAACTCAAAAATTAATTAAATTCTTATTAAAACAATAGCTAACAATATATCTTTGGGTTTTTAGTTTCTATTTGTAAAGTTTGTAAAATAATAACAAAAATATTTAAAGAATTAATAAGTATTAGTTTATACATTAGTACTTGTTTATTGCGGTTGAATTTTATTTGAATATAAAGAATTATGAAGAACCTTATTGCTTTAACCTGTTTAGTCTTATTAAATTCTTTAGCTAATGCTCAAATTGGAGTAGGTGAATGGAGAGATCATTTTTCTTTTAAATACTCACTAAGTGTTGCTGAATCATCGCAGAGTGTTTTTGTTTCATCTCGAAGTGGAGTATTAGTTTACAGTAAGAAAGATAAAACAATAAAAAAACTTACTAAAACAAATAAATTATCGGATATCGAAATTTCGAGCATCTTCTTTTCTAAAAACAATCATGTTTTAATTGTAGGATATCTTAATGGAAATGTAGACTTAGTTTATGATGATAGTGTTTTTAATCTTTCGGATATAAAACGGAAAATGATTAATGCAAGTAAAAAAATTAATCATATTTATGTAAAAGATAATTTAGCTTACTTATCGTGTGGTTTCGGAATAGTTGTTTTAAATCTGAATCGAAAGGAAGTAAAAGATACTTATTACATTGGTGATTTAGGTAGCTTTATAAATGTTAATCAGGTTACTTCTTATCAGGATTCGTTATATGCTGCTACCAGCCATGGTATTTTTGTTGCAAATAATAATTCGAATTTAGCCAACTATAACAATTGGCGCCAAATAACCAGCATTCCATCGCATAATGAAAATTATAGTTCTATTTATATAGATAATGGAAATATTTTAGCAAATCAATATAAGGATTCAGAAAATGATATTCTGCGATTATACCAATCAGGAATATGGTCTGTTTTGAGTGATAAATATTCAGATATTAAAAGTATAAAGGCATATAATTCGGAAATTTTAGTTACGACCCCCAAAAAAATTTTGATATACAATCAGAGTTTCTTGCTAAATGATAGTATAAAAAGTACGGGTTCTGTTACAATTAATCCTGTTGATGTAAGCACTATAGATAATCAAACTTATTGGGTTGCTGATAGAGGAAATAGCTTAATAAAAGTGGATAATCAGATGCAAGTGATTAGTCCAAATTCGCCTTATACCTCGCAGGCTTATAATATTGATGTTGATAAAGATAAAGTTGTTGTTGTCCCTGGGGGAATTACACCTTCATTTAATAATAATTTCATAAATGCATCTTTATATGTTTTTGATAAAGAGCAATGGCAATCTTATTTTAATTACGAGTCGAAAGATTACATTGTTGTTAAAATAGATCCAACTAATAGCAATCGATATTTTGCCGGGTCGTGGGGAGATGGTGTTTTCGAATATGAGAATAATAAATTAAAAGCTAATTATAATAATACAAATAGTAGTTTACAAACTATCGGGAATAATGATGGTTTTGTGCGGATAGGGGGCTTAGCTTTTGATAGTGATAACAATTTATGGGTAACAAATTCGAGTGTAGATAAACCCATATCAGTACGAAAAGCCAATGGCGAATGGCTTAGCTATAGCTATAATAATATAATTAGAGGATATCTAACTTCGCAGATTATTGTTACAAGGAATAATCACAAATGGCTTGTATTGTCTGCAGGAAATGGCCTTTTTGTTTTCGATGATAAGAAAACTCTTGACGATGAAAGTGATGATTCGTATAAAAAATTAAATGTTATTGATGAAAATGGAATTATAATAACAAATAGGACTCATGCTATTAGCGAAGATCTTGATGGAAATATTTGGGTAGGTACAGATAAAGGAATTGTAGTTTATTATAACCCTGAAGAGGTTTTCGAAAATCAATCGTTCCATGCAAAGCAAATAGTATTAACTATTGGTGAAGCTACGGGTATATTACTCGAGAAAGAAGCTGTAAATACTATTGCTGTTGATGGAGCAAATCGAAAATGGCTTGGCACAGAAAATTCTGGTGCATATTTGGTATCGAAAGACGGAACGGAACAGATTAATCATTTTACAAAGGATAACAGTCCATTACCTTCGAATAAAATATATAATATTTCAATCAATCATGAATCGGGCGAAATATTTTTTGCTACAGAAAAGGGTCTTGTTTCATATCGAGGATCAGCAACTATGGGTGGTGATGATTATAGAGATGTATATGTTTATCCTAATCCTGTTAGAGAAGATTATGAAGGAGATATTACCATTAGAGGTTTAGTTGCTAATGTTACTGTTAAAATTACTGATATTAGTGGTAGTTTAGTTTACGAAACAAAAGCAGAAGGAGGTCAGGCGGTTTGGAATGGTAAAAATTTTAATGGGGAAAAACCCAGTACTGGAGTTTATTTGGTGTTTTGTACAAATACTGATGGAACAAAAACTTATGTTACTAAGTTTTTGTTTGTAAAATAAATTAGAGTCAATATATTTCTTTTTATATAGTAAGTTCTATCTCGTATCCATTATGTTTTCTAATGTTTAAAACCAGACCGTCGTCGAAAATAAGGTATTGCCCTTTTATTCCGATTAGTGTACCCGAGATACTAGATTCTTTATCAAAAGAAAACGATTTTACTTTCTCGGGATATTTTAAAACAGGATAATTCAAATCTAAAACTTCATCGTTATTATTTATAAAGTAAGAAGACAAATCTTTTTTAACCAATTCTTGAGCTTTTTCTTTTTGTTCTCTTAGGTCAATGCTTTTATCAATTTTATTGGTTAGCATATTGCGCCAGTTTGTTTTATCCGCAAAATGCTTTTTTAGATTTACTTCAATCTGTCCTGCAATATTTCGATTGGGTGTTTTAGCTATTTTGATAGCACTACTCGCTCCTTGATCAATCCATCGAGTAGGTACCTGCGATAAACGAGTAACACCAACTTTTAAATTACTCGAAATAGCTAAATAAACAATATGTTCTTGCAAACAATGTTTACGTGCCCATTCCATATCGCGCGAAATCCCTTCTTGAGCTTTGCAGAGCTCAGGTTTTAAAATACAATCATCGGTTTCGGGAGCTGTTTTGAAACAAGGATAGCAAAATCCTTGATGATACGATTTCGTAGTTTCTCTTCCGCAACGAATACAATGAATCATGTTTAAAAATGAAAGAGATATTTTTTTATTAATTAAGTCATTTAATAAAATTTCTTGCTTGTTTAATGTTAAATAATACTGGATAGTACTGTCCAGTGCGGTTCTCATTTTTAATAATTGTCCTGTAATTTTCATTAGATGCTTAATTTTTACCAAAAATAATAAAAATAGTTATTGACTATAATTTCTTTTTTTGAAAATAACAGTACTTTGTTTTGCATGGTACTATTATTTTTATATATCTTTGTATTGTATTTTTGTTTGTATTGTATAATACTAATTAAGAACAGATATTATGAAAGCTACTATAACAATAAATTTAGGAGGGAAAATATTTCATATTGATGACGATGCTTATGAAATGTTACATGCATACTTAGTTGCTGTAGAACAACAATTTTTAAGTGATGACGAAAGAAAAGAAGTAATGTCTGATGTTGAGATTCGCTTATCAGAACTATTTGCCGAAAATTTAGGAAAAAACAGAGATGTTATAATGAAAAGCGATGTAAATAAGGTTATTGAAATAATGGGTGAACCTAAAGATTTTACCGATACAGAAGAAGAAAAGACAAACAATCAAAAGAAAAATTATTCTTGTGGTTCTCAACATAAATACCGTAAGTTATATCGCGATCCGGATAATCGTATTCTGGGAGGTGTATGTGGTGGTTTAGGAGCCTATTTTAATATCGATAGAGTAATCTTTCGGATTATATTCATTATAGCCTCTTGTGGAGCTGGAGCAGGGATAATTATTTATCTTATTTTATTTATTGTTACACCAGAAGCAACTACTGCGGCACAAAAACTCGAGATGAAAGGAAATCCAATTACTCTGGAGAATATAATAAAAATTGTGCGCGAAGAATTTAAGAACATTTATAACAATATGAAATCTTCATGATAAATAAAGCTTAATAGTATCAATTTTGGGTATTAAAATTATGGAGGTTTACAAGCGAATAATCAGAAATATCTCTTGTAACAAAGAAAAATAAACATAACTAAAGAAAAGTATAAACGGATAAAGTTTTAATGCTCTTTTAAATAGAACAAATATGAAGTTAGAAAATACAAAAGCCCAGATGAAAAAAGGTGTATTAGAATTCTGTATTCTATCTATTTTGTCAGAAAAGGATTATTATGCATCAGATATCATTAAAGCATTAAAAGAAGCTAAAATGATTGTAGTAGAAGGAACTCTTTATCCTCTTTTAACTCGATTGAAAAATGCAGAATTATTGAGTTATCGTTGGGAAGAGTCTACACAAGGACCTCCACGAAAATACTATACCTTAACTGAAACGGGGAAAGAATATTTGAAAGAGTTGGATGTTTCTTGGACTAATTTGGTAAAGGCAGTAAACTCAATAAAAAAACAAAAATAGCTTAATCGTTAAACTATAAACAAATGAAAAAGATTATAAAAATAAATATAGGCGGCACAATTTTTCATTTAGATGATGATGCACATCAATTATTGCAAAATTATTTGATTTCGGTTAATCAAAAGTTTGTGTCGGACAACGAGAGAAACGAAATAATATCAGATATAGAACATCGTATAGCAGAGATATTACAGAGTAAGCTCTCGAAACAGAAAGAAGTTATAACTAAAGAAGATATTGAAGAGCTTATCGGAATTATGGGAAAACCCGAAGATTTTGATGACGAAACCTCAGATTCGGAGGTAAACAACGATAAACAGGCAGATTCGAAAAAGAAACTTTATAGAGATCCAGATAATAAGATTCTCGGAGGTGTTTGTTCGGGAATCGCAAATTATTTTAACATTGATCCTTTAATTGTGCGTATCTTGTTTTTTGTTATGGTATGGGCTTATGGAGCATCGGCCATTGTTTATTTTGTTCTTTGGATTGTTTTGCCTTTAGCTACAACAACCGCCGAAAAGCTAAATATGAAAGGCAAAAAATTTAATATATCCGATATCGAAAAAAATGCAAGAAAAGAATATGAGGGAGAAAAAAACAATCCAGTAGGAGAGATTGTAAAAAGCTTTTTTAATGCTTTGGGTTATATGTTTCGATTCTTGTTTCGGTTTATTGCCATTATCATAGGTTTAGTTTTAGTGCTTTCAGGTATTGGATTTTTGTTAGGATTTACCGGAACTCTTTTTATTGGTAGACCTCTTATGCCTTGGAATAACCTGATAATAAATGATCATTTAGTTTTGGTTGATGTTTTTAACTTACTAATGGATCCGAACGTTATATGGCTTTTTTCTATTTGTCTGATATTGGTTGTGTTTATACCTATAATTGCTATTACTTACGGAGGGTTTAAATTGCTTTTAGGATTAAGACCTAACGATAAAGTTATAGCTAAGGTTGGGGTTTTTACTTGGATAATTAGTTTAATTACACTAATAGCTATTGTTGGAATCCAAGTTCAGGATATATCATACTCGGCAGTTGATAATGAAATTGTAACAATAGAAAAGCCTAAAAACAAAATACTGTATCTAAAATCAAAACTAAACAAATCGGCAAAAGTTTCTACCTTTTATATTTTCGATAATGAATATAATGTTGTTTTAGACAAAAACAATAACGAGAAATTGTATGATTACCCCAGAATAAACATAGAAAGAGGATATTCTGATAATGTAGAGATTAAAATAGACAAAATAGGACGAGGAAGTAATCGTAGCGAGGCTTTTAACAATGCAAATGATATAAAATATCATGTAACACAAAAAGGGAATGAAATTATTTTTGATGCTGTTTATTCCTTATCAGACAAAAAAGAATGGAGGTTTCCGAAAGTATATGTTGATATAAAAATCCCGAAAGGATATATAATATATATTGATAAATCGCTAGAAGATCAATTAAGAGAAATTTATTTTGAAGAATATCGTTTTAGATATAAAGCTTTAAATAAATATTGGGAAATGACCGAAGATGGACTAGATGAGTACACAAAGGAAATTCCCTAGGATTAAATTATTACGAAATTACTTTTTATGTAAGCGACAGGATATTAAACCTGTCGCTTTTGTTTTTAATGAAAGAGATAAATTTTAATATACAGTAGATATCAAAGAAGGGACTGTACGATAACAATATGATTTAATATAATTTAACAATTAAGCGGCTTGCTTTTTATAACTTATAGCTTATAAATTCGAATTACATTTTGGTTTAACAGTTGTTTTGCAGCAATATACTACAATAATAAGAGAAGCGGAAGTTTGTAAGTTGCTGAGTTAATTTTCGTTAAAAAAGGTTAATCCTGTATCTTTTCTCTCTAAAAACCTGTAATATTATACAACAGCCGGCTTTTTAAATGATTTTGTGGGGAAGGATTTTTTTTACCTTAAAACCTATTAACATGAAACTTAAAAAAACAAAGAAAGCAAATTTGGAGAATTATAGAATCCTATTTCTTCAAATCGGAATCGTACTAACACTCTCACTTTTATTAGCTGCTTTCGAATGGAAAACTGATGTTAACATCGAAGAGCTAACTTTAGAAAACGTAGATTGGACCGAAGCTGAAGTTATAATTCCTATAACCGAAGCAAGAGAGGAGGTAAAAGCTGTTAAACCTCCGTCGTTTGAGCTTGTTATTGTTGAAAACGAAAGAAACATAATTGACGAAGATCTTTCAGATTTAATAAGCGAAGTAGACGAAAACACAGCAATAACTATTTATGAGCTTAACGAAGAACCTGAGGAAATTAATGAAGAACCACTGCTATTTGCTCAGTTTATGCCAAAATTTAAAGGTGGTGACGAAAATCGTTTTAGAGAATATATTTCAAATAACGTAAAGTTTCCGGCTATAGCTGCCGAGAGTGCTATTGCCGGAGTTGTTTATGCTTCGTTTGTCGTAAACAAAAAAGGGAAAGTTACAAATGTTGAGGTAGTAAGAGGAGTGCATCCAGTTATTGATAAGGCAGTAGTTAAAGTTATTAAAAACTCGCCCGATTGGGAACCCGGAATTAATAATGGGAAATATGTTAATATTAAATACACTATTCCGGTAAAGTTTAAGCTACTGTAATATTTAAATTTGATAGGGAGTAAGCCGGTTTATCCGGCTTTTTTATTTTGTATAAATACCATACCAAAAAAAGATTTTAATATTTTCGGTTTGTAATGATATTGAGCTTGTTTATTATTTTTTACTAAAGGTATTGAGCTAATAACAAATTTATTACCTTTGTCGAGTATAAAATTTCGAAATTAATAAAGAATGCCCAAAAACATAACAACTGCTCCAGAGCCTGAATATGCGGTGTTGGTAGGAGTAACAAATCAAGAGCAAGACGCAAATCAAGTACAAGAATATTTAGATGAATTGGCTTTTTTGGTACGAACAGCAGGAGCTACTCCTGTAAAACAGTTTACTCAAAAAGTTAATATTCCAAATCCACGGACTCTTATTGGCGAAGGGAAACTTGCCGAGATAGAATATTTTGTTAAAGATAACGAAATTGATATGGTTGTGTTTGATGATGATTTAACACCAACACAACATCGTAATATCGAAAAAGTATTGAAATGTAAATTGCTTGATAGGACAAATCTTATTTTAGATATTTTTGCTAAAAGAGCACAAACAGCTCATGCTAAAACTCAGGTAGAGCTAGCCCAGTACGAGTATTTGTTGCCACGATTAGCAGGTATGTGGACTCACCTTGAGCGTCAGCGAGGGGGTATAGGAATGCGTGGTCCGGGTGAGCGCGAAATAGAAACCGACCGTCGTATTGTGCGCGATAAGATATCTGGATTAAAAGAGCAGCTTAAAAAAATTGATAAGCAAATGGCTACTCAGCGCAAAAACAGAGGTAAGATGGTGCGTGTGGCTTTGGTAGGATATACAAATGTGGGTAAATCGACCATAATGAATATGTTGAGCAAATCGGATGTATTTGCCGAAAATAAATTGTTTGCAACACTCGATACTACAGTGCGTAAGGTCGTAATCGAAAACTTGCCCTTTTTGCTTTCAGATACTGTTGGTTTTATCCGTAAGTTGCCACATAGCTTGGTTGAGTCGTTTAAATCAACTCTCGATGAGGTGCGCGAATCGGATATATTGTTGCATGTTGTAGATATTTCGCATCCTAATTTCGAAGACCATATTCAAGTTGTAAATCAAACTCTCAAAGAAATAGGAGAGGTTAATGCCGAAAAGTATATTGTATTTAATAAAATAGATGCTTATACCTACGAAAAGAAAGATGAAGATGATTTAACTCCGAAAACAAAAGAAAATTTCTCGCTCGAAGAGCTAAAAAATACATGGATGGCAAAAAACAATGAGCATTGTATTTTTATCTCGGCAAAAGAGAAAGAGAACATTGAGCAATTTAAAAAGCTAATTTACGATAGAGTAAAAGAAATCCACGCTGTTCGTTATCCTTACAATAACTTTCTGTATTGATTAAAACCAAAAGAACATCAAAATGAGTGGTAAAAAAGTTTATTTTTACAAATCCCTCATCTTGAAATTCATTTGATATAAAACCAAAGAAACAATAATACAATCCGAATGGGAGATAGCTTTGCATCTTCCATTTTTTGTTAGTTAAAATAAATCCCTCTCCAAAAAAAGCACAGCTTCCAAAGCTGTGCTATAATACAGATACTCTAGATTAATAAAAAAGATTAATTACTGCGAGCTAAAATCCCCAAAGTTTCTAGCATTTGAGGATCGTTATTTAAAGCAACCTTAGCTATTTTTCTGAAACAGCTATACCATTCGGCAAGTTTATCTATCAAGATATTATATGAGATTTTGACTTTAATACATCGCTGGGTTTTATAAAATCTACAATTTTCGACCTAACCCAGCTTGGGTTTTTATGAAATCTGGAGTTTTGAGTCTAACCCAGATTGGGTTTTTGTGAAATCTAGAGTTTTGAGTCTAACCCAGATTGGGTTTTTATGAAATCTGTGATTTTAGACAAAGCCTAAACGACAGAGATATACTAATCCTATTTTAATATAATGGGTCTTAACTTATTATTCATCAATCTAAATCCTCGATCTTATAATTTCAGGGTTTCAATCATTCGACTGAATTCGGGATAAACAGGTGCTTGTAATGTTATTTGATTTCCTTCGGTAGGATGAGTAAATGTTAGCTCTTTAGCATGCAACATCATAGTTGTCATACTAAATTTATCTTTAAACAATTTATTTTGTTTGTTACATCCATGTGGTCTGTCGCCTATTATTGGATGATTAATATGAGCCAAATGCTTTCTTATTTGATGTATCCGTCCTGTTTGGGGTTTTACTTCTAAAATCGAATATCGTGATGTGTTAAATCTCCCGAAAGGGATATCTAGTTCGGTTTTATTTAATGTTGTATAGTAAGTTACAGCTTCTTGCTGTACTCCTTTTTCGTTTTTCAACGGATAATCAATAGTTCCATCTTCCTCGGTGTGTCCTCTTACTATTGCTAAATATTTTTTTACAATGCCATTGTTTATAAACTGAGCATGCAAATTTTTATTCGATTCCGAGTCTAATGCAAACAATAAAACACCACTGGTTTTACGATCTAACCTATGACAAGGATAAACACGCTGCCCTATTTGATTTCGGAGTTCTTGTAAAGCAAAAACATCTGCTGTATTTCCTATATAAGATGAACGATGTACTGCCAATCCGTTAGGCTTATTAATGGCTATAATAAATTTGTCGTGATATAAGATTTCTAATTCCAAGTCTACTTCTTATTTTTTGCAAATATTCAAATAAAACTTTATAAAATGTTAAAATACTCCGTTTTGTTCATTAAATGTCATATTTGTTTTACTTTTAAGACTTAATAGAAAATCAAAATTTATTAACTAAATCTTAAAATTAACTAATGAGAAACAAAATTTATACGTTAGTCCTAGGGATATTTATTATCATAGGATGTGCGTGCTCACCTCAGGGTGATTTCGAAAAAGACGGAGTTTATCACGGATTTAAACTCGTTAAGAAAAAATTTGTAAAAGAAGTAAATGCCAATTGCCTTTATTTCATTCACGAAAAAAGTGGAGCCCGATTATTAAAAATCGATGCCGAGGATGCAAACAAACTCTTTAGTATGTCGTTTAAAACTACTCCTGATAAGGATTATGGCACACCTCACATCATCGAACACTCAGTTTTAAATGGCTCTGAGAGTTTTCCTGTAAAGAGTCCTTTTGATATTTTAACAAAAGGGTCGTTAAATACTTTCTTAAATGCTATGACTGGTCCTGATTTTACAACATATCCAGTTGCTAGTATGAACGAGAAAGATTACTTTAACTTAATGCACGTTTATTTAGATGCTGTATTAAAACCACTTTTACATGTAGACGACAGAATATTCAAACAAGAAGGATGGCATTACGAGTTAGACAATATTGATGGAGATATTGTATACAAAGGAGTTGTTTATAACGAAATGAAAGGATCTTTTTCGAATCCCGAAAGAGAGTTATGGTATCAAACATATAAAATTTTATTTCCAGACAATACTTATGGAGTTTCTTCGGGAGGCTATCCTTTATCAATACCTAAATTAACAATAGAGCATTTCCGTAATTTCCATAAGAAATATTATCATCCTTCAAATGGTTTTATATTGCTTTATGGTGATGCCGATTTGAATAAAGAATTAGAATTTATAGATACAAACTACTTGGCTTCGTTTGAAAATAACAATAAGAAAATAGAAATTCCTTTACAAAAGCCATTTACTGAAAGGAAAGTTGCCGAAAAAACTTATCCTATAAGAGAAGGAGCCTCGACAAAAGACAAAACACATCTTACTTATAACTTTGTGTTTGGTAAAGATTTTAGCATGGAAAATCAAATTTCATTAGGTATTTTAAGTTGGGCTTTAGTAGGACACGAAGCAGCCCCATTGCGTTTAGCCTTACAAGAGGCTAAAATAGCTAAGGATTTTTATGCATACAACGATAGTAAGAAACAAAATGTATTTATTATCGGAGCAAAGAAATCAAATCCAGAACATAAAGAAAAGTTTGAAGAAATAATCTTTAATACCTTAGAAAAGGTATCTAAAGAAGGTTTTGATAAAGATATGATTGATGGAATTATTAATCGAATCGAATTTAACTTACGCGAAGGGAATACATCGAACAAAGGAATGATGTATTTATTCAGAACTGTTCATTCTGTTTTCTTTACCGAAGATCCTTTCTTAGGATTAGAATTTGAAGAACCTCTTGCTAAAGTAAAAGAAGGTTTGAAAAATGGTTTATTAGAAAAAATAATCAAAGAAAATCTTTTAGAAAATAAATTTGCATTATTAATGTCGTTAAAGCCAGAGCCTGGTTTAGAGAAAAAAATAACAGCTAAAGTAAAAAAAGAACTAGCCGATTATAAAGCAAGCTTAAGTAAAGAAGAATTACAAAAATTAGTTGACGAAACAAAAGCTTTAAAAGAATATCAAAAACAAGAAGATAAACCTGAAGATGTAGCTAAGGTTCCTATGCTGTTGCTTTCTGATATCGAACCTAAAGCTAAATGGTATCAAGTAGAAGAACGAAAAGTAGAAAATACTCCAGTATTGTTTTATAACGACTTTACAAATGATATTTTGTATTCAAATATTTATTTTGATTTAAGAGTTCTTCCTAAAGAATCAATTCCTTATGCAAATCTATTATGCGAATTAATTGGCGATCTAAGTACCGAGAAGTATTCGTTTGGCGACTTAAGTAATCAATTTAATATACACACTGGTAGTTTCTATACAGACATTACAACATTTACCGAAAACAATTCGGATGACAAATTAATCCCCAAACTTAGTATTTTCTATAAATCGACCAACCTAAAAGGGGCCAAAGCTTTCGAACTGATTTCAGAGGTTCTTCAGAAAACAAAATACGATGATCCTGAGAGATTAAAAACATTGTTGTCAGCTCACTATGCTCGCGTTGAATCTAACATTAAAAATTATGGGTCATCTGTAGCTACTGGCAGATTAAGCTCTTATTACAACAATACAGGAATGTTTTCTGAGCTCACAAAAGGTATTGAATATTATCATTTTATCAGTGATTTATACAACAACTTTGATGAGCAGCAACAAGAAATTAGCGAGAACCTTGCAAAGGTAGCTTCTATTTTATTCAATAAAAATAATATTGTTGCTGCCGTTACTTGTTCTGACAAAAATTACAAAGACTACGAAACAGGATTACAATCGTTAATAGCTTCTTTACCCGAAGGGAGTAATACACTTAATGACTGGAAATTTGATTTCGATCTTAAGAACGAAGGGCTAATGTCTACTTCTAAAGTTCAGTATGTATTAAAAGGTTATAACTTTAAGAAATTAGGTTACGAATGGAATGGAAAAATGCGA
Source organism: Bacteroidales bacterium (assembly GCA_022360575.1). Classification (GTDB taxonomy): domain Bacteria; phylum Bacteroidota; class Bacteroidia; order Bacteroidales; family UBA12077; genus UBA12077. The sequence continues at coordinate 39,821 of JAKSCO010000347.1, forward strand.
GTTTTAAATCAAATCTTATCGCGAGATTATTTACAAAAACAAATTCGTGTTATTGGAGGAGCTTATGGAGGGTATACTAGTTTCTCGAATACAGGAAATATCTACTTTGCATCGTACAGAGATCCTAACTTAAAAGAGACAGTTACCAATTTTGATGCAACACCTGAATTTTTAAAGAATTTCGAGGCAGACAAACAAACTATGGATCGTTTTATTATAGGTACTGTTTCGAGATTAGAAAGACCAACAACAGCTTCGGAAAGAGGTAATATTGCTACAAGAAATTACTTTAATAAAACAACTAAAGAGTTAGTACAAGCCGAAAGAGATGCTGTTTTAAGCACTACAGTTGAAGATATTAAATCATTCGAAAAAATGATTAAAGATATATTAGAGCAAAATGCTATATGTGTATATGGGAACAACCAAAAAATAAAAGAAAACAAATCGTTATTTAAAACTACATACAATGTAACTAAATAACGAAAAATTTATATATAAAAAGAGAGGCTACCTTTTTAGATAGCCTCTCTTTTTATTTACTTATAATTTGTTTTCTATTCGTCGTCGAGCATTATCTCAAGCATTTTTATTGCTGATTCAGGAATTTGTGTTCCTGGTCCAAATACCCCAGCAACGCCAGCATCGTACAAGAATTTATAATCTTGAGCAGGAATAACACCACCAACAACAATCATAATATCTTCGCGCCCCAGTTTCTTTAACTCATCCATTACTTGAGGAACTAGAGTTTTGTGTCCGGCAGCCAACGAAGAAACTCCCATAATGTGAACATCATTTTCGACAGCCTGTTTAGCAGCTTCGGCAGGAGTTTGAAATAATGGTCCTATATCTACATCAAACCCTAAATCGGCATATCCTGTAGATACCACTTTCGCTCCACGGTCGTGTCCATCTTGTCCCATTTTAGCAATCATAATACGGGGCTGACGACCTTCTTTTTCTGCAAATATTTCAACTAACTCTTTAGCTTTATTATAATTTGCATCATTTTTTGATTCTGACATATATACTCCTGAGATTGATCTAATAACAGCTTTATAACGTCCTGCATGTTTTTCGCAAGCATCTGAAATCTCGCCTAACGAAGCTCTTTTCTTAGCAGCATCAACAGCTAACTCAAGTAAATTTCCGTCACCTGTAGCTGCACACTCTTCGATTTTGCGCAATGCCACTTGTACTTCTTCTTCGTTACGCTCGGCACGTAATTTAGCTAATCGCTTAATTTGAGCTTCGCGAACAGCAGTATTGTCTACATCTAAAATATCAATAGGATCTTCTTTCTCTAATCGATATTTATTAACACCAACAATAGTATCGTTACCTGTATCAATCCTTGCCTGCTTACGAGCAGCAGCCTCTTCGATACGCATTTTAGGAATACCTGTTTCAATAGCTTTAGCCATACCTCCTAATTTTTCAATTTCTTGAATATGAGCCCAAGCTTTATCAGCTATTTCTTGTGTTAATTTCTCGATGTAATACGAACCAGCCCAAGGATCAACGGCTTTACAAATTTGAGTTTCTTCCTGAATAAAAATCTGTGTATTACGAGCAATACGAGCCGAGAAATCTGTTGGTAATGCAATTGCCTCATCCAATGCATTGGTGTGTAACGATTGAGTATGTCCTAATGCAGCACCCATAGCTTCGATACATGTACGTGCTACATTGTTAAATGGATCTTGCTCGGTTAAACTCCAACCCGAAGTTTGCGAGTGTGTTCGCAATGCCATCGATTTAGGATTTTTAGGATTAAATTGTTTTACCAATTTAGCCCATAACATACGTGCAGCACGCATTTTTGCAATTTCCATAAAATGGTTCATTCCTATAGCCCAGAAAAATGACAAACGAGGAGCAAAAGTATCGATATCCATACCTGCATTTACTCCTGTACGTAAATATTCTAAACCATCGGCTAAAGTATAAGCTAACTCGATATCGGCAGTAGCACCTGCTTCTTGCATGTGATAACCCGAAATACTAATTGAGTTAAACTTAGGCATATTTTTAGAAGTGTATTCAAAAATATCAGCAATAATTTTCATCGAAAATTCTGGTGGGTAAATGTATGTATTACGCACCATAAATTCTTTTAAGATATCATTCTGAATTGTCCCACTTAATTTTTCTAATGAAACACCTTGTTCTAATCCGGCAACAATGTAAAAAGCCATAACAGGAAGCACGGCACCATTCATTGTCATCGATACAGACATTTTATCTAAAGGTATTTGATCGAAAAGGATTTTCATATCCAAAATCGAATCAACAGCAACACCAGCTTTCCCTACATCACCAACAACACGATCGTGATCCGAGTCGTATCCTCTATGAGTAGCAAGGTCGAAAGCAATAGATAAACCTTTTTGTCCGGCAGCTAAATTTCGACGATAAAAAGCATTTGACTCTTCGGCTGTCGAAAATCCAGCATACTGACGTATAGTCCAAGGACGCATAGCATACATTCCTGAATAAGGTCCACGTAAAAAAGGAGCCAAACCTGCAGCATAATTTAAATGCTCCATGTTTTCTAAATCATCCTTTGTATATGCATTTTTTACGTCTATCTGTTCTGGTGTTTTCCAGTTCTCTTTTATATCATTTTCTTTTTCCCAATCTTTTGCTGAATCGTATTTCGATTTGGGAAGATCTAAATTTATATTATTAAAATTTGGTTTCATTTTTATTAGATGTTAGATGAATAGTATCAAGTATCAAGATTTATTTATCTTGTTTTTGAAGCTATATATCATTTTTTGAATTTCTTTAATTCTATCTATAATAATTTCAAATTCAGATTTGTTTAGATATTTTAAATCGAGAGAAAGAATAATTAATGTTTCTAATTCATAGCTCGAACCATTAGCAATACTAAGGAATCTAGTAAAATCCTTATCACTATTGCGCCCAGCTCCTTCGGCAATATTAGCAGGAATTGAAACACTTGCTCTTTTAATCTGAGAAATTAATCCAAATTTTTCATCATCTGGGAAAAGATTTACAACGATATAAATCTCTTTTACAAGCTCTCGTGCTTTTTGCCAAATAATAAGCTCTTTGAAATTATGCATATTCTTAGTCTTGAGTCTAATATCTTAAAATCTAATATCTATCTTATATTCCCAATTCGTTTTGAAAACCTTCAAGAGTTTCAATCAAATTCGACTTAACATGAATAAAGTGCTTAATCCCTTTTGCTTTTAAATCTTCAACAGTTTTAGGATATCCAGCAACAACAGTAATTGCTTTATTGCCTAATTGTTCTAATACTGCAGGAGCAGCTTCGGTATATTCATCATCAGAACTACAAACAACAACAATATTTGCTTTTTGATCCATTGCAGCTTTTACACCTTCTTTAACAGTTGCAAATCCTAAGTTATCGATAACTTCGAATCCGGCACAAGCAAAGAATCCTGAGGCAAATCCAGCTCTGGCTTTACGCATAGTTAAATCGCCTATAGTTAAAAGAAAAACTTTGGGAGTTTCGCCAGCTTTTTCGGTTCTTAAACGTAACATTTCCATTTGCTCTGATCCACGGAATAATTTTATTGGCTCAGCGATAGCATCATCTCTTTTAGTTGATTTAGAAACAATCGCTTCATTATTCACTTTATCAGACATTTTTTCTTGAGCATTAGGATATTGGTTTGTTCCTAATAATATTTCGCGACGAGTAGCAATGTTTATTAAACGCTTATTTGCTGACTCATTTACTAATTCTTGAATAAATCCGGTTTTAAATGCCTCAACATATCCTCCTTTAGCCTCGATATTTTGGAATAAGCTCCAAGCATGTTCTGCTATCGAATTTGTTAAGTTCTCGATATAATATGAACCTCCAGCAGGATCTGTTATTTTATCGAAGTACGACTCTTCTTTTAATAATATTTGTGTATTACGAGCAATACGTTCTGAGAAATCGGTAGTCGACTCAAAAGACTTATTAAAAGGAGTAACCGATAAAGAATCAACTCCAGCAATAGTTGCCGACATCGATTCGGTTGTTCCTCTTAACATATTTACATAAGGATCGTAAACTGTTTGGTTGAATTTAGACGTTGTAGCATGAATATTCATTTTAGCTACTTCTAAGTTCGATGGCTGATATGCTTCAACTATTTTAGACCACAACATACGTGCAGCTCTAAACTTAGCTATCTCCATAAAATAATTAGAACTAACGCCAAAGTTAAATTTAATATTTTCTGAAATTGTATCAATATCTAAACCTTTCTCAGTTAAAGTAACTAAATATTGATTTCCCATAGCTAAAGCAAAAGCTAGTTCTTGAACAATTGTCGCGCCAGCATTATTAAACATCTCGCCATTTACACTAATTGTTCTGAATTTAGGAAAGTCTTTTGCCTTTTCAATTAATTCTTTTGCAGTATTAAAAACATCGTCTTGATCTTTGCAGAAATTCCCATTTAGAGTTAAATGAGCCATTGGATCAAAACCAACAGATCCTTTTATTTCTTTTTTATTGACTTTTGTTTTTAAGAAATCAATAAAAGGATGTGCCGCCGATGCTCCTATTATATTTAGTTCAATATCTTCAATACTAATATTATTCAATAGTGTTTCGAAATATTCGTTTGTAAAGTCAGATTTACAACAAGTATCAAAACCTAACGAATCAACACCTTTCATTAAAATGTCGAGTGCTTTCTTATTAGCTTGTTTTGCATCGCAAGCATCAATATCTTGGCGAATATGCCAACAATTACATTTGGCTTTGTTTCCTCTAACATAAGGAAATTCGCCTGGAACATATTGTAAATGTTTAAGATTTTCGAGGTGCTCTGCTCGATAGTATGGTTGTACATTAAACCCTTCTATGGTTCTCCATACTAGTTTCTTTTCGAAGTCAGCACCTTTCAGATCAACACTGATCTTATCCTGCCACTCTTGTGTTGAAATGGGAGGAAACTCTTCGAACAATTTTTCTTTTGTTTTGTCTGCCATAACAAATTGTAAAAATTTAAATTTTGGACAAAATTAGTGCTTTTCATATTAAAAATCATGACTTTTAACATAAAAAGGAACCCTATTGAACGATGACTTTAGATTTGATTTCTTAAAGATGATTTTCACTAAACATTAATATTGGAAAAAAGAATAATCATCGTTTTGCTGACTATCATCAATATGTCCATACTTTTCAGCAATATGATCTAAGGTTTTTATTAACTCCTGAACATCAAGCAAGGTTACTAGTTTCATTCTTATTTCTCTGAAGTGAGGTAATCCTTTGAAGTAGTTTGATAAATGTCGTCTTATTTCGAATATACCCCGAGGCTCTCCTTTCCATTTGATAGATTTTTCGAGATGTAACTTTGCTAAATCAACCTTTTCTTTTACCGTTAGCGGTTTCATCTCTTCTCCGTTCTGGAGATATTGTCTAATTTCTTTAAAAATCCATGGTCTTCCAACTGTAGCTCGTCCAATCATTATTCCATCAACCCCATATCTATCAAAAGCTAATTTTGCCGATTCTCCATTATTGATATCTCCATTTCCAATGATAGGAATTTTCATTCGTGGATTATTTTTTACTTCACCTATCAAAGTCCAATCGGCTTCTCCTTTATACATTTGCTGACGAGTTCGCCCATGTATAGCTAAAGCACTAATCCCTAAATCTTGTAATTGCTCGGCTAAATCGACAATTATTTTACTATCATCATCCCAACCCAAACGAGTTTTAACAGTAACAGGAATCTTAACAGCATCAACAATCGCTTTTGTCATCTCGAGCATTAGAGGAATATTTCGAAGCATTCCGGCGCCAGCACCTCTACCTGCAATTTTCTTTACCGGGCAACCAAAATTTAGATCAATAAAATCAGGTTTCGCTTCTTCGGTCATTTGAGCTGCCGTAACCATAGATTCTACTTGATGACCATAAATTTGAATTGCAGCGGGTCTTTCGAAATCAAAAAGCTGTAGTTTTTTAAAGCTTTTCTTACAATCCCTGATCAATCCTTCTGAAGCAACAAACTCAGTATATACTACATCGGCTCCATAATGTTTACACAGATATCGAAATGAAGGATCTGTTACATCTTCCATAGGAGCTAAAAATAGAGGTTGCTCACCTAAGTCTATATTCCCAATTTTTACCAACTTGCCAAATTATTGATTAATTTTATCCGCAAAAATATATAATTAAAACTAATTCCGATTAAAATGAAAAATGCATTTGCACATATACATCCTTTTTCAAAATTCATAATTTCTTTAATTATTATCGTTTTATCTTTCCTTATTGTATTTTTTATTGGGCTTATTATTGCTATTCCCACTTTCGATCTAAATATATTTGAGTTACAATCGACAATGAGTAATTATAGCGATCCTAATAGTATTCGCTTATTAAAATATATGCAAACCATACAATCTTTCGGAATATTTATTATCCCTGCATTTATCATAGCCTTTATTTTTAGCAAACAACCAAACGAATATCTATGTTTAAATAAAAAAAGACATTATTCGCTTTTTATACTAACCACATTCATTTTAATCTGTTCTATCCCTTTAATTAACTGTTTCGGAGTTTTAAATATTAGAATGGATTTACCCGATTGGTTATCTTCTATTGAAATATGGATGCAAAATCAAGAAAACAGAGCAAAGTTATTAACCGAGGCTTTTTTAACGATGCCTAACATAGGAAGTTTGTTTTTTAATTTATTTATGATTGCAGTGCTTCCAGCAATAGGAGAAGAATTGATATTTAGAGGAATTTTTCAGAAGCTATTTATTGAATGGACTAAAAGTATTTACTGGGGAATTATATTATCAGCATTCTTATTTAGTTTTATTCATTTTCAGTTCTATGGTTTTTTACCTCGATTTATGTTAGGTTTATTATTTGGATATTTATTTTACCGAAGTGGTTCTATATGGATTCCTATTTTAGCCCATTTTGTAAACAATTCTTTAGCCGTTTTATCCAGTTACTCAACACCAGATCTTGAGTCGAAAGTAGAGAATCTCAGTTTACTAAACCCTGGACTTATTATTACAACAATAATAGCATCATTAATATGCTACGTATTGCTTGTTCGGTTCTATAAAAAAACAAGAAAATCATAATCAATAAGTTTTTAATAAGCATTTTATTAGAGCAAATAATTAATCTTGATATTTTATATTAATTTTACCCCAAAATTTTATAAAAAATAAAAGCTATAATAAACATGTACGGAAAAATAAAAGAGCATTTAAGAGCAGAACTTGATGCTATAGAACAAGCTGGTTTATATAAAAACGAAAGAATTATTACCAGTCCTCAGAAAGCTGACATTACTGTGAATACAGGAAATGAAGTTTTGAATTTTTGTGCAAATAACTATTTAGGTTTATCTAATCACCCACGATTAATTAAGGCAGCAAAAGATGCTCTTGATTCTCATGGATACGGAATGTCTTCTGTTCGGTTCATTTGCGGAACACAAGATATACACAAAGAATTAGAAAAACGCATTTCTGATTATTTCGGAACTGAAGATACAATTCTTTATGCTGCGTGTTTTGATGCTAACGGAGGAGTATTTGAACCTCTATTAACTAGCGAAGATGCTATTATTTCCGACGCATTGAATCATGCTTCAATTATTGACGGAGTTCGTTTATGTAAAGCTCATCGTTTACGTTACGAGTCGGCAAACATGGAAGATTTAGAAGAACAATTAAAAATTGCTCAAGCTCATCGTTTTAGATTAATTGTAACTGATGGAGTATTTTCTATGGATGGACATGTTGCTCCTCTTGATAAAATCTGCGAATTAGCAGAGAAATATGATGCTATGGTTATGGTTGACGAATGTCACTCTGCCGGCGTTGTTGGAGCTACAGGGAAAGGAGTTTCTGAATTATACGACTTACGAGGTAAAGTAGATATCATTACCGGAACATTAGGAAAAGCTTTTGGAGGTGCGATAGGAGGATTTACTACTGGAAGAAAAGAAATTATAGATATGCTTCGTCAACGATCGCGACCATATTTATTCTCAAACTCAATACCACCAAGTGTTGCTTCGGCAGGAATCGAAGTTTTTAAAATGCTTGAAGAGTCGAACGAATTGCATGACACTTTAGTTGAAAATACTAAATACTTTAAAGAGAAGATGCATGCTGCTGGGTTTGATATAAAGCCTAGCGAGTCTGCAATTTTAGCAGTAATGCTTTACGATGCAAAATTATCGCAAGATTTTGCTGCAAAACTACTTGAAGAAGGGATTTATGTAATTGGTTTTTACTATCCTGTAGTACCTAAAGAGCAGGCTCGTATCAGAGTTCAGATCTCAGCAGGACACTCAAAAGAACAACTTGATAAAGCTGTTAATGCATTTATTAAAGTAGGGAAAGAAATGAAGGTTATTAAATAATCATTCTTTAATTTAAAAGAAAAGACTGCTCTGAATATTACAGACAGTCTTTTTTTATGCCTTTAAAAGACAACAAGATATTTCGAAATCCCAACTGAATGCTTCATAATGGTTTCGGTCTTGTAGAAATCCCATCGAAGTGCTTCGGAGCAATTTCTATCTAGTTCGAAAGCAATTAAGGTAAACTTTACATATTAAAAACTTGCTGTGGATTACTATCTTGCAAATTAGCTTTTACTAATTCGTTTTTACGATATACATAAACTAAACCATACATTTGAGATTTATCTCTTTTCTCATCGTCAGGTAAATTACTATAAGTTTCTTCAACCTCATTCCAAATATTCAGAATAATATTATCAGATTCGTTGCGTAATTCAGCAAGAATATTTAGAGCTCTTGCATGATTTTTTTGATACATTTTCTGAAAGTTATAAGCTTCAATAAAGTTATCGTAATGAACTTTAACAACAGCTATTGTAGGGTTTGTAATAGGAGCGTTCCCTTTCATTTTTCTTTTTGATTCCCCCTCAATTATTTTTCTACCCCAATCAACAACATCGGCTTCGGTTCCTAAAGAAGGTAGTTTGGTTGTTTTTTCATCAATATCATAAAAGGCTCTAACAGCAGGCTGTAGTTCTCCTCGAGTTATAGCCATATTAACAACTTGTATAAAATGAGAAATATATAACTTAGCTTTTTTAAGCTTTTTCAGATACTCCTTGTTGTTTGTTATTTGTATTGTATAGGTGGTTCTATGCTCTTGCAAAGCACTTTCCCATTTAGGTAAGAAAGATCTTGCTTTTTGCAATGTTCCTTGTGTATATGCCAACTCCATAGGAGTCAGTTTTCGTCCTTTATCTAACGCAGTTTTTAATGCTTTAAGCCTTGATCTATCTGTATTCGGCAATCTCCTGTAAGGCATAACAAAAATTATTTATAGCTATTTTTTGTAAGTGCGAATATATAAAAAATCAAAATACAAATTTATTTCCCACACATGATTATATCAAAATCTTTAAACTAAAACCGCAATCATATTAATTGATTGATAAACATTAAGTTCGGAATTAAATTTCAAAAATCCAATTTTAGCAAACTAAAAGATATCAGTTCTTGATTTATTGAAATTGCTTGATATTATTCCACATTCAATTTACACGAAAACACATCAAATAAAAAGGGTTGTTTTTGAATGTCTCAAACAACCCTTTAACCCTTTCAATTCTTAAATATGCTTATGATTTATTTTATTAATTAATCTTACAAAAAACAACGAATGCTTGTTTTATTTTAATAATAAAATAACAATACAATAATCGTTATTCGCCCCCTTAATTCCTAATCAACAAAACAAACAAACAGTCAACTCTTTTAAAAAAGTAGTAACAAAAGGTTATCAAAAAACAGAACCCGTTAATGTACAGACAACAACAACTCTATAGTTGATTAAGAAAATTCGACAATTCTTCGGAATCGGTTAAATTCAATTTGTTTTTTAATCGAGATCTTGCAACCAAAACACTTCTATAAGATTGTTTTGTTATAGCCGAAATTTCTTTGGGAGAGAAATTCAAGAATAAAAGCGCACAAAGTCTTTTTTCGCCAGGAGTAAGATTAGGATTTGCTGCAAGCAATTTATTATAAAACTCGGAATGGATATTAAAAAATCGGACTTCGAATTGATCCCAAAGATCCTTATCAATTTTTAAGTTAATTTCGTTTATTATTTCCTGTATTTTAAGTTTTAAGCTCACATTTAAATCGGCTTTAATTTTTGTTAACCTTTTTACCACAAACTCCCTCTCTGTATTATAATTAATGAGTTGCAATAATACAGACATTAATTCTTTTTCTTTTTTATCACTTTGATTGTTAAGGTTAGAAATAATTTTTTCTAAACTGATTATATCTCCTTTTAAAACTCGAGATTTTCGATGAAAGCGCCTTAATGAATAGATAAGAAAAAAAACAGCAAATACTAATATCAAGAAAATTACAAACAACCTTAACAACTCATATTCTTTTTTAGATTCTCTTATTTGATCATTTTTGTGATTTAGATAATTATACTCTGCATTAAAAACAAAATCATTTTTAAAATAATCTATATCGGATTTTATATTTGTATATTTTGTTAAATAACGATAAGCTTGTTTTAATTTCCCCTGCTTACTGTAGATATTACTCAGCATTTTACAGCTATTAGCCAATAATTCATTATAATTATTCTGTTTACTAATACGATAGGTTAACCTTTGATATTCGATAGCTTTATTATATTCTGTTTTTTTATAGTAACAATAACTTAAATTATAATATAAATCGGCAAGCAGAAAACTCTCTTTTAAACGGAAACACTTTTGTATATTCTTCTTAAATATATCAATTGCTTTATCGTTATTACCCAGATGAGAATAAGCTATTCCGAGATTACTATAAGACAATATATCTAATTTAACTCTATTGAACTTAGAAAGAATGGTAATACTCTTATTAAAATATTGTAAGGCCTCTTGGTATTGTTTTGTATGTAAATAAACCTCTCCAAAATTATTTAATAATAACCCGTACTCTAAAGAGTTTTTAGACAAAGAAAACAATTCGATGTTCTTATAATAGTAAGTTAAGGCTTTATCGTGATATCCCAAATAAGAATAAGTAACACCTATACTATTGTATGCTTGTATTATAAGAGTTGTGTCGTTTATTTTTTCGCCATATTGCAAGGCCTTAAAGGCTTCGTTTAAAACATTTAAATACAAATCTATATCACAATATTTATGTTTTAATCTTAATTTGCTTATGAAAATCCCAACGGAATCATTGTTCTGTTGCTTTAATTTAACTGCTTTTTCGGTATACTTATTAATCAATTCTTTATTTCCAGAAATATTATAGATTTCGACTAACTTATCGTATAATTCGGCAACTTCAGATTTATTTTTAATTGCATCAGAAAAGTGAAGAGCTTCGTAATAATATTTTATTGCTTTATCGTAATCAATTTTTGAATCATAATAGTTTCCTAAAAAAAAGTTTGAATAAAACAATATTCTTTTATTTACCCCAACAGCAGCATACCTATGTGCTTGTTCAATGTATTTATTTATAAGTATTGTATCGGTTAACAAACACTTCTCATAATTACTCCAAACTAATTTTATTTCATTATTAAAACTTTGATGATCTGTAATACAAAAACTTTTAAAAGATGTAGACACAAATAGAATCCACAAAAACAATCCTTTACTTATATTCATAAATTTTATGCGTTAAAAACATTCTCTCCTCTACTGAATATAACATCGGGCAATTAAATTGGTTCAAGCTTAAATAATACAATTTGAAGGTCATAATTTTCGGACAAATACTTTTTATTAGATTCTTTTTACAATAATCTTTTTTATTTATTAAATTTTTCAGTCCTTTGTTTATCTGAGTTTTAGGGCGAAAGCTCACACTCATTAAAATACTAACAATAAATTCATTACATTATGTTCAAAAAAGATGTTTACATAGAACGCCGAAGAAAATTAAAAGAAAAACTCAAAACCGGATTAGTTCTTTTTTTAGGAAATAAAGAGTCTTCATTCAATTATCCCGATAACACATATCACTTTAGACAAGATAGTAACTTTCTATATTTTTTTGGATTAGACATTCCTTCTCTAGCAGGCTTAATTGACTTAGATACAGGGAAAGAATATCTTTTTGGAAATGATTTTAGCATTGATGATATCATTTGGATGGGTCCACAGCCTAAAATCAAGGAATTAGCATATAAGGTTGGAATAGAAAATACCGAACCACTAACTCAGTTAGAAAACTATTTAAGAAATGCTAAAAACCAAAATCGCAAGATACATGTTCTTCCTTTCTACAGAGGAGATTCTATTATTGATTTTTGCAATTTCTTAGGAATTAATCATACCGAGGTCGAAAATTATGTATCGATTGAATTAATTAAATCTGTTGTTGATTTACGCTCAGTAAAAGATGCTTTTGAAATAGAAGAGCTTATTAAAGCTTCGGCAATTGGTTATAAAATGCATACAACAGCAATGAAAATGGCAAAACCTGGGATCTATGAACAAGAGATTGCAGGAACAGTAGAAGGAATTGCATTAGCACATGGAGGAGCTTTATCGTTTCCAATAATTCTTTCTCAAAATGGAGAAACTCTACACAACCATTATCATGGAAATATGCTTCAAGAAGGGAAATTAATGCTTACTGACACCGGAGCCGAAACTCCAATGCACTATGCCAGTGACAATACAAGGACTGTTCCGGTAGGAGGTAAATTTTCTCAGAAACAAAAAGATATTTACAATATAGTTCTTGATGCAAACAATCATGCTATTTCATTAATAAAACCAGGTGTTCCTTATAGAGATATTCACTTAGAATCAGCAAAAATAATAGCCCAGAGATTAACCGATCTTGGATTAATGAAGGGGAATCCTTTAGATGCAGTACAAGAGGGAGCTCATGCTATGTTCATGCCTCACGGGTTAGGACATATGATGGGACTAGATGTTCATGATATGGAAGGCTTAGGAGAAGATTATGTTGGCTACGATAACGAAATAAAACGTGCAACTCAATTTGGACTAAGAGGATTAAGACTGGGACGTAAACTACAAAAAGGATTTGTACTTACATCTGAACCTGGAATATATTTCATTCCTGATTTAATTAAGAAATGGAAGGCTGAAAAAATTAACTCTGATTTCATTAACTTCAATAAAGTAGAGGAATATATTAATTTTGGAGGAATACGTCTGGAAGATGATATTTTAGTTACTGAAAACGGTAATCAAATGATCGGGAAAAGAATTCCGATAACAGTAGAAGAAGTAGAAGAAACTATGAACTCGTAGAATATTATAAATTAACACGAGGACGTCTCAAAAGTAATTTTGGGACGTTTTTTTAGCCTCTACCCACCTGAACTTCTAGTAGGTTTCTTTACCCCAAAAATATCTTGAAAGTTTGGAATTATTGAAAGAAAAGAAATACCCTTGCTTTTTAAAAATAGTTGATTAGTAAATTTTAAAGAAAAAACGGGTATGCTTAATTAAAGTTATTTCCTATTGATTGGAATCTGGTAATATATATAGTAATTAGCTGCTAACTTTATTGCTTTTGAAGTACTTCCATACCCAGGGATATCATACGGTTGAAAATTATCATCTTTTCCTCCTGATATTCTAGTCTGTACTATACCTGACCATCCTATATATATATTTTTGAATATCTCTCCTTTAATTCCTAAAGAAAACTCAACCCAATATGCATTATACGATTTTGACTTATTGGGCAATGTTACAGTACCCCAATTATCAGAAGTATGCTTTATATTATAGGCTAAATGAGAAAAGTTTGCCCACCCCATTCGAACACCTATTCCAAAAAAATCTGTTGGATAATTTTTTAACATGTTATAGTCAAACCCTAATTTACAAAACATTCCATCTGACTTATACTTATACAAATCTTTATTTATAAAAATTTCGGAATATCCTGCTTCTAAAACACCAAAATATTTGTTACTTAAGTTAAAATCAACAGATGCTTCATATGATTTACGTTCAGGCTTAAATTGAAAATCAGAAAGCCTTCCTACATTTACCCCAAACTTGATTCCTTTCAACTTTAAAGGTTCCTTTATTTCTTCCTCGGCATATAACTTCTCATCATCCTGAGCATATAAAACAGACGGAACAAGTATGATAATAAGAAAACTATAAATAAAACACCTCAACAAGCCCATCATTTTCTGTAGTTATTTTATTGTTAGAAATAGAAATAGAATCAATTATGTTATTTGTGTTAGATAAACTATCAATTTGATAATCGACAACAAAACCACACTCTGGAGAAAGAAAAATTACTTCGTTCTGATAATAGAAAGTAACTGTATCTATCAAAGTATCTGTAGGTGAAGTAAAGATCATTTGTACAGATTTCATATTAGGAGAAAAAGTCGCAAATAAGCTCGAATCAGAAGAACTATTAGCTATATGAATACTATCGCTCCACGAAGGGAAATAAATCGATAAGCTATCAAGGAATTTGTCTTTTTTTAAGGTATCATTAGTAACATGAAAATCTATTTGTAACAACGACTCTACATCTCTATTACATGAATCATCACTACATGATATTGCAATTATTGAAATAGAAGCAATAAGTATATAAAAAAGATCCCTCATTTATGTATTAATTTATTTTTCAACTAAAAAAATATTTCCTAATCACCTACACTCAAAGATGAATTTAAATTTTTGGCAAAAATAAAAGATTATTCTGATTCTTGTTGCTTATCAATGTAATTCTTTAGAACCATATCTTTTCCATCAAATACAGCATAAGTAAAATGGTTCAACCAATCGCCAAGATTTATATAACGACAAGAATCTGTTAATCTTAGATCAGAAGGACAATGCCTATGACCATAAACCATAAAATCAAAAGATTCTTGTTTTAACAATTCTTTCGAATATAAAATTAACCATTCCTTATCTTCACCTTCGAAAGGTCTTGTTTCTCTAGAATACCGACTATGTGTAGACCATGAATTAGCAATCCATATTCCTAAATTGGGATGAAACCGCGCAAATAACCACTGAGAGAATTTACTAGCAAATATTTTTTTTAAAAGCTTATACAGTCTATCCCCAGGACCTAATCCATCACCATGAGCAAGATAAAATTTTTTCCCGTTGTATATTCTCGTTATAGGTTCTTTATGTAAAATTATCCCTGTTTCTTTCGGAAGATAATCAAAAATCCACATATCATGATTTCCAATAAAAAAATGAACAGGGATTCCCGAATCTGTTATTTCACATAATTTCCCTAAAAATCGCGAAAAGCCTTTCGGTATAGCACGTTTATATTCAAACCAAAAATCGAACACATCACCTAGAAGAACTATTTCTTTGGCATCGTTTTTTATTTCATCTAACCAACGAACAAATAATTTCTCGCGAGTTAAGCTTTCCTCGTGATTTGGAAGTCCTAAATGAATGTCAGATGCAAAATATATGTTCTTTCTTTGTGTCAAAGCTATTTTAAATTATAATCAAAAGTACTAATTAATTGTTTTTTCGATGGGTTTGTCATCACAATATCTCCTTCTGGATTTATCAAGAAACTAGTAGGTAATGTCCGCACATTATACAATTTTGCATAATATGACATGCGCCCATTTAAATCAATAACATTAATCCAAGATAATTGATCAAACCTAATAGCTCTTTCCCAATTTTCTTTCTTAGTATCTAAAGAAACTTGATATATTTCAAACCCTTTTGAGTGATATTTTTTGTATATATCCTTTAATATTAAATTTTGCTTAACGCTCTGTTCATTCCAAGAAGCCCAAAAATTTAATAAAATATACTTCCCCTTTGTTTTGCTTAAAAAGAGACTATCTCCCTTTGTATTAGGAAGTATAATTTCGGGATATTTTATAATCTTCTTTTCATCAATAAGTTTATTAAGCTTAGCATTTACCAAAGCTTGCTCGTATTTTTTAAGTAATTTATCTTTATCGACAATAAGGGTTTTTACATGTTCAGAGTTAGGATACTTCTTGACTAAAGACTCGGCAACAATCTTTACAAATTGAATATCCTTGTTTTTATACAAGACATAATTTACTCCATCATATTTTTGATACAAAGCAACAATACTTGCTAAACTATTTACATTACGTACAATAAAAGTAATTGACGAATCACGCTGAGCATTTACAATTTTAGCATATTGTGCATTTAATTTATCAGTATTTCCCGATTTTTCAATCTCTGTCACAACTTTTTCAAGTTTATTCTTTGTGTCAATTAGTTGATTGTTTATCTCCTGAACAAGCAACGAACCTTTTGAACCTTCTATTTTCCCTCTACTAAGCAATCTTGAATTAAAATCTATATTCACATCCTCGCCTGGCTCAATTAATAATGTTATAAAATTATTTTTCGATACTGATAATTGATAGAATTTTGTAGTTTCTGTTTTAATCTTTATTTTAAAATTTCCTTTTTTCCCAATATTTACCGAATCAATTAGTTTTACCCCATTAACTAATTGTTCACTAAACACTATAGTTTTAACTTTGGGATCGGAAGTTGTTCCTGTTATTTCAATTTTATTTGAATGATTACATGCAGATAAAAAGATAATTCCTGCAATAAAATATAGTAAGCGTTTCATGCTTATTGATTTTTATTTCGTTAGTAAATTTTGTTGTTATTAATAATAAGGGGCTAATTTAATTAAATATTTCAGAAAGTTTAGCTTCTAAGAAATCTCCTCTTAAATCTTTCGCTATAATTTTCCCTTTTTTGTCTAAAAGAAAATTTGCAGGAATTTTTTGCACATTGTATTTTTTTGCTGCTTTTGAATCCCAAAAAAGCAAATCACTAACCTGCAACCAAGGTAGTTGATCTTTTTCTATAGCCTTAATCCATGATTTCTTTGTGCGATCTAAAGAGATTTGAAAAACCTCAAAACCTTTTGCTTTATACTTATCGTAAACTTGCATCAAAAACTTATTTTCAGAACAACAAGGATCACTCCATGATGCCCAAAAATCAACCAACACGTATTTCCCTCTTAAAGCACTTAACACCAATGTATCTCCTTTAGGATTTGGTAACTTTATATCAGGAGCAACAACACCCACATTTAACACCTCTGTCTCTTGATCCTTTTTTGATTCTTGAAATTGAACTATCTGCGAATGCAATTTTCTTACAGCATCTGACTTTGGATACTGACGACTTAAAGATG
The DNA here is from genome assembly GCA_022360575.1 of Bacteroidales bacterium. GTDB lineage: Bacteria > Bacteroidota > Bacteroidia > Bacteroidales > UBA12077 > UBA12077. Next base: position 57,052 of record JAKSCO010000347.1, read on the forward strand.
TGTCGATTAAATTAAAATATTCAAAATCATTCTTTAAAGTTAAAACATATCTACGAGGAGCTATTTGCTGATACAAGGCCATTAATCCTGCTAAAGAATTGGAATTTCGTTTTACAAACCTTTTCGAAAAATCAGTATGAGTTTTAATGATATTTTCAGAAACAACATTTAAAGAATCTTTTACTTTATAATATCTTCTTTTTCCTATTTGAGATTTATAGAATCGAGCCAATGAATCTAATTGTTTAATGCTATTTTCGAGTTGATGTCTTAAGTATAATATTTCTTTACTCGCCTTAGAACCCTCGATTTTTGCATTCTTCCACAAATTATTTATATGTGTCTCAACTTGAATACGATCTAAATTATCAATAATAAGTGTTAGATAGTTGTTATTGCCTGCCTTTAATGAATAAAATTTAGGAATATCTGTTTGTCCTTTAAATAAGAAATCTCCTGTATCATCAAGAATAGTCGAATCCAAAACATTAATCCCATTTGATTTTAATTCAATCAAGTATATTTTCTCTCCGTTAGCATCCTTTATTTTTCCTGAAACGATGAAACACTCAGGTTCTTCTGTTTGACATGCATAAAAGGAAATAACTATAAATAATAAGCTTAATACTTTTCTCATTTATTTACGATTTATGATCTGTTTTTATAAGTTCTCTTATCTATTCTTCAAACTCAAAACTTTCTGAGGTCAAAATTAGCTTTATTTTACGAAAATTCAATAAAGTAATTTTGTTATTTGGTTTAATAACAAAGAGCTATATTAACCAGTTGTAGATTTATTTTGGTTAACAATGATTTATAAATTTGTAGTTATTTTCATATTTTTGTGCATTAAATTTAAAATTGTGCAAGTACATACCAATCTAAATAATTTTAAAGTAGAAACACCTGTTCTTACAATAGGAGTTTTTGATGGAGTTCACTTAGGACACATCAGTATTTTAGAACGTTTAAAAGAAATAACGAAGAAATACAATGGAGAGTCAGTAATATTAACCCTTTGGCCACATCCACGTATTGTTTTAAACAAGGATATAGAATCACTTCGTTTGCTTAGTAATATCGAAGAAAAAAAACAACTGTTATCAAAAACAGGAATAGATCATTTGATAATACTCCCTTTTACCAAAGAATTTTCAAAATTAACAGCTTGTGAATTTATTGAAGAATTTCTGGTAAAGAAGATAAATGTTAAGCATTTAATAATAGGATACAATCATCAATTTGGGAAAAACCGAGAAGCAGGATATGATTCATTAAACAATTGTGCTTCAAAATATGGATTCTCAATAGAAAGGCTTGAAGCAAAATCTATAAATGATGATAATATAAGTTCTACTAAAATTAGAAATTTCTTAAATCAAGGAGATATCAACAAAGCAAACAAATATCTTGGATACGAATATTTTATCAAAGGGAATGTTGTAGAAGGCAATCGGATCGGTCGTAAAATGGGTTTTCCTACAGCAAATATCAAAATCCCAGAAGCTTATAAACAAATCCCGGCAAATGGGGTATATGCTGTAAAGGCGATATTAAACAATAACTTATATTATGGAATGCTAAATATAGGAACTCGTCCTACGCTACAACTTGAATTACAAACTCACAACATAGAAGTCCATATTTTTGATTTTAACAAAAAAATTTACAATGAAGAGATAACAATTCGTTTTGTAACTAAAATAAGAGATGAAAAAAAATTTTCGAACATAGAAGAACTTTCAATGCAACTGGAAAAAGATCAACAAAAAATCAAAGAATTATTTTCAAAAAAATAAATTAATCTTAATTAAAACTGTAGTTTTGAATTCTGTTTTTAAGAAATTAATAAAAATATATAGATCATGCACATTAAAGAACAAGTAGCAAATATCCCATACAAAGTAAAAGATATCAACTTAGCCGAATGGGGTCGCAAAGAGATTGAAATTGGAGAAAAAGAAATGCCAGGTTTAATGGCTTTACGTTTGAAATACGGAAAAGAAAAACCATTAAAAGGAGCTCGAATCATGGGATCTCTACACATGACTATTCAAACTGCTGTTTTGATTGAAACTCTAGTTGAATTGGGAGCTGATGTACGTTGGGCTAGTTGTAATATTTTTTCGACACAAGATCATGCTGCTGCAGCTATAGCCAAAGCAGGAGTTCCTGTTTTTGCTTGGAAAGGAGAAACATTAGAAGAATATTGGTGGTGTACAGAACAGGCTCTAACTTTCCCAGGAGATAAAGGTCCGAATATTATTGTAGATGATGGAGGTGATGCTTCTATGATGATACACTTGGGATACAAAGCCGAAGATGATTCATCGTTTCTAAATAATGAACCTACAGCTATCGACGAAAAAGAACTATTTAAAAGTTTAAGAAATACTCTTGCATCGAATCCAGACAAATGGCATCGAATGGTAAAAGAAATTCGAGGGGTTTCTGAAGAAACAACAACAGGAGTTCATCGACTATATCAAATGATGGAAAGAGGAGAACTTTTATTTCCGGCTATAAACGTAAATGATTCTGTAACCAAGTCAAAATTTGACAATTTATATGGATGTAGAGAATCGTTAGCGGATGGAATAAAAAGAGCTACAGATGTTATGCTTGCAGGGAAAGTTGTTGTTGTTTGTGGATATGGAGATGTTGGTAAAGGATCAGCAAAATCAATGCGTTCTTATGGAGCAAGAGTTATTGTAACAGAAATTGATCCTATTTGTGCTCTACAAGCAGCCATGGAAGGATTTGAAGTAAAACCAATAGAAGAAGCTCTTGATGAAGGAAATGTTTTTGTAACAACAACTGGGAACAAGGATGTTATTACAGCAAAACACATGACAAAAATGAAGGATCAAGCTATTGTTTGTAACATTGGTCATTTTGATAATGAAATTCAAGTTGACCAGCTAGAGAAACTAGAAGGTGTTAAGAAGATAAACATAAAACCCCAAGTTGATAAATATGTTTTCCCTGATGGACATGCAATATTTTTATTAGCTGAAGGTCGTTTAGTGAATTTAGGTTGTGCTACAGGACACCCTTCATTTGTAATGAGTAACTCATTTACAAATCAAATCTTAGCCCAACTGGAACTTTGGAAGAATGACTATAAAACAGATGTTTATCGATTACCTAAACACTTAGACGAAGAAGTTGCTCGATTGCATTTAGAACAAATAGGGGTTAAGCTAACAAAATTATCTCAAGAGCAAGCTGACTATATTGGCGTTCCTGTAGAAGGGCCATACAAAGCAGATCATTACAGATACTAGAAAATAATATTTTCATAAAACCTTCCTGATATACTGGAAGGTTTTATTTTATCTTAATTACGCACTGTCACAAAATCACTTCCATCGAAAGAACAAGCATATTGCTTTAGAGGTGTATTTGCTGGTCCTTGAAAAATTGATCCAGGCTCGACTTGATTATTGGGAGTCATATAAAACATCGACTTGCAACACGGACATTTAAAAACTCCACTAAATTCACTATCACTCAAGATACAATCATTACCTCCTTCGTAAGTACATGCACGATCGAATGCCTGAAATACGTTAAAATCTCTACGATAAATAATTAAGCCTCCAAGCCCATAACCATTAATTGTTTTATATTGTCCGACGAGCAGGTTGCTTAAGTCAGAACTTAACGAAAATGTTACATGAACTGGCACATATGGGAATACTGTTTTTTCCTTATCGCAACTCATAAAAGATAATATTAAGATTAATACAAGAAAAAACCTTAATTTTGATTTAATAAAAATATTCTTCTTCATAACATAATTTTACAAAGCAAAAATAGAATAAATGTTTTACAAGTTTAAATATACGCTTTTTGTAATTTCTTGTTTACTCTGTCTTAGCTGCTGTCAGACCAGATGGGTTACTACTTGTCCACGTAAACCTAAATTATCAAGAGAAGAAAGAAAGGCTCAAAGAGAGGAAAGAAGGGAAAAAGAAGAATATTATAAACAAAGGCAAATTGATGCAGAAAAAGCATATAGCAAACAACCCAGAACTTCGAAAAATACTTGGGATACTAATAAAAACCGATCGGAAGCTTGGCTTGAAAAATCATTTCCTGAAAAGACATTTAAAGAAAAAGTAATTCAATTTTTCCACAGGTTTAAACGAGAACCTAAACCTAACAATGGTTTAGCATCGAGGAGAGAAATAAAAAAACGAAAAAGAAGAAATAAGAATATATTTCGTCGTATATTTAAACGCAATAAAAAAAGAAGAAAAAATGGATCTCGATAATTTATTATACATCATTTTGATGATTGTTGCTTTTGTTGTATCAGTGGTACGAAAAAACAAAAAAGCACAAAATCGTCCTCGAATAATCCACAAAGATAATGCAGAATCACGAAAAACCCCTTTTCAGAGCTTTAATATAGAACAAATATTAAACGAAGAACAAGATTTATTAGATGATGAAAATTTAAATACAGAAAAAGAAATGGAACAAGGAACGAATTCGGAAATTTTAGATACAGTTCCGAAATACACTAAAGAGAGAGAAATTTTATCCAATATAGAAAATCAAGATATATCAAAAGGAAATGACAGTTTCGCGGAAAAAGATATTCCGAAATCGAAATTAACAAAAGAAAAAGAGTTTGATCTAAGGGAAGCTATTATCTACTCAGAAATTCTTAAAAGAAAAGAATTCTAAATAAACCCTTTGTTAATTTGCAATAGATTACCCAAATAAGATTTCAGATTTGGAGAGTTTATAAAAAAAATTGTAAATTTGTATTATATATAAAAAGGGTTCTGGAGTTGTTCGGAATTCTTTTTTATTTTATTACATACGCTAAGACATTAATTTAAAAATTATTAAAATGGCAAATGTTTCTTATGTTACAGAACAAGGATTAGAGAAACTAAAAAAAGAATTAGAGCAATTAGAAACAATCGAAAGGCCTAAAATATCACAACAAATTGCAGAGGCCAGAGATAAAGGAGATTTGTCTGAGAATGCTGAATATGATGCAGCAAAAGAGGCTCAAGGCTTGCTCGAATTAAAAATTAGTAAATTAAAGGATACTATCGCTAATTCTAGAATACTTGATCAATCGAAGTTAGACACTTCATCTGTTCAAATTTTGAATAAAGTCAAGATAAAGAATAAAAAAAACGGAGCTATAATGGAATACACTTTAGTATCTGACAGTGAAGCCAATCTTAAAGAGATGAAAATGTCTATTAACACTCCTATTGCTAAAGGTCTTTTAGGGAAAAAAGTAGGTGACATTGTAGAAGTTGAAGTTCCAAATGGGAAAGTTGAGTTTGAAATAATTGAAATCTCATTATAAATAAAAATTATTATGGCTTCGATTTTCACAAAAATTGTTAATGGCGAAATTCCTTCTTATAAAATAGCCGAAGATGAAAATTACTATGCTTTTTTAGATATTTCGCCTTTGGCTAAAGGTCATACCTTAGTTATTCCTAAGCAAGAAATTGATTACTTATTTGATTTAGATGATGAAGTATTAGCTGGGCTTAATGTTTTTGCAAAACGTGTAGCCAAATCAATCGATAAAGTAATTCCATGCAAAAGAGTTGGAGTTGTTGTTTTGGGCTTAGAAGTTCCTCATGCTCATATTCATTTAATTCCTTTAAGCAACGAATCTGATGCAAATTTTTCTAAACCTAAATTAACTTTATCTAACGAAGAATTTGAGGAAATTGCAGAAAAAATAAGTTCTGCATTTGAATAACAAACTTTTGAGTTGTTTGAAAAGACTTTAAGAATAATACTCTCTCATTTATTTTATTATATCATAAAATGAGAGAAGATTTCTTATATTACATTTTATAGTTCTACTTTCAATATTTTCTGGATATAAAAAAGACTGTCTTCGAAAAGACAGCCTATTTATATTGTATTTTTTATATTTAAATTAAATCGTTCGACACTAAATACTCGGCAATTTGGATTGCGTTTGTAGCAGCTCCTTTTCTTAAATTATCAGCAACAATCCACATATCTAAGCTATTTGGCTGAGATATATCTCTTCTAATTCGTCCTACAAAAACATCATCTTTATCTTTTGCAAATTTAGGCATAGGATAAATATTTTCGCTCGGATTATCTTGTACAACAATTCCTTTTGACTGACTTAGTATTTGTCTTACTTCATCTAAATTAAAATCATTCTCGAATTCAACATTAACAGACTCCGAATGTCCTCCGTAAACAGGCACACGAACAACCGTCGCTGTAATGTTAATTCTCTCATCACTAAGGATTTTCCTGGTTTCATTTACCAGTTTTGTTTCTTCGCTAGTATATCCACCTTCCTCAAAGTCGCCTCCATGAGGTAAACAATTTAAATCAATTGGATGAGGATAAGCCATGTCACCACTAATTCCTTTACGTTCGTTTTCTAGTTGACTTACAGCCTTTACCCCAGTCCCTGTAACTGATTGGTAAGTTGACACAACTAATCGTTTTATTTTATATTTATTGTGCAATGGAGCTAAAGCCATTACCATTTGTATGGTCGAACAGTTGGGGTTTGCAATAATTTTATCGTTTCTTGTAAGTAAATTCGCATTTATCTCAGGAACGATTAACTTTTTATCTTTAAACATTCGCCATGCCGATGAGTTATCGATTACGGTAGTTCCTACTTTTGCAAATTCGGGTGCCCACTGTAATGATGTTGCACCTCCTGCCGAAAAGATTGCAATATGAGGACGTAACGAAATAGCCTGTTTTATTCCAATAACTTCAAGTTCTGTTTTACCAAAAGCAACTTTTTTCCCTATCGATTTTTCTGAAGCAACAGCAAATATTTCAGTAAAAGAAAAATTTCGTTCATTTAATAATTTCAACATTCCTGAACCAACCAAACCAGTGGCTCCAACAACAGCTATTTTCATTTGTTTATAATTTTATGATCTTATTCTCAATTATGTTTATTATATTCAATGAATATTTTTAAATAACTAATAATACAATCTATTTTTAAAAAAAGGCTCAAATCATATAAATGTAATAATATGTGTTTCAATTATATGACACAACAATTCATTCTACATTTAAATATTCTAAGTATTCTTCAAAAATAAATATTTAATCGAAATACTCATGATTAAAAAACTATTAATTCTTTTCTTATTATTCCCATTTATGATAAATGCCCAGATTTCATACAATTTCGAAGATGGAAATATAAGTTCTTGGACACAAAGTTTGCCTAATAAATGGAGCATTACCAGTAAAAATCCTCTAAAAGGATTAATGTCTTTACAACATACTTACAATAATCCTAAGGCCGGAAGAGATCAGATATCAATACCATTATCTTTGTCAGATTTTACAGCTTGTAATATTACTTGGCGTTTTATAATAAAACACGCTTATAATCCATCATCGGCAAATAATTGGGGGGTATTTTTGGCTAACGATTCGGATGCTCAGCAAATGCATCCCTCGGGAATAAGCAATGGTTTTGTTATTGGGGTAAATTATAAAGGTTCTGATGATACTCTGAAAATATGGAAAGTAAAAAACGGAACTGAGAAAATTATTTTAACAACAAAAATAAATTGGCAAACAGACATTACAACAAAGAAAGCTCCTGCTATTGAAATAAACAAAGATTGGCAGGGAAATTGGATCGTGAGGCTTAATAGCGAAAGTAATTTCTCTGATTTAGCAGTTGTAGGAACAGCTAATGATGTTTCGAGTATTGCTGCAAATTATTTTGGGATATCTTTTAAATACAGTGCATCGCAAGATCAAAAACTTTGGATTGATAATGTATCTGTTGTTTCGAGTGATGACAATAAGCCCTCGGTTCTTGAATTTAATATTGTATCGGCAAAACAATTGATGTTAAGATATTCTGAACAAGTAGACTCTTTAGTTGCAACCAATACGAATAATTACACTCTAAATAACAATATAGGAAATCCTGATTTTATTACTATAAAAGACGAGAACAGGGAAGTTTCTTTACACTTTTTATTGGAATTAACTACCAATAACTATATTTTATCAATTAGAAATATTGTTGATATCAACAATAATAAAATAAACGATACGAGCTTAAATTTTTCTTTTTATCAATTAAATCCTTACGATATTGTAATTAATGAAATAATGGCCGATCCTAATCCTTCAATTAAACTTCCGGAGCAAGAATATATTGAACTTTATAACACAACGAAATTTAATATTGATATCTCGGATTGGCTAATAACAATAGGAAAGAAAACCAAGATACTTCCTAAAACAACTATTTGTGCCAAAGATTATATTGTTTTATGCGATAAAGATGCTGCATCTGAACTAAAACCGTTTGGAAATATAATTGGCATTAATGGTTTTCCTTCGCTGGTAAATACAGGACAAACAATTAGCTTACAAAATAACTCTGGGAAAATAATTTCAAGCATAAGCTATTCTGACAAATGGTATTATGATAATTATAAAAAAGAAGGAGGTTGGTCGTTAGAACAGATTGATCCACTAAATCCATGTGGAAACGAAAACAATTGGACAGCTTCAAATAATAAATCAGGAGGAACTCCAGGGGAAGAAAATTCTGTTAATGCAAAAAATCCAGATAATGAATTACCTCAACTATTACGAGCCTCTATTATAAAAAGCAATGAACTACAATTGATTTTTAACGAAAAGATAAATACTTACTCGGCACAGGATAACACGATATATAGTGTTGATAACAATATTGGAAATCCCGATTCGGTAGGCGTTATTTCGCCTGCGGATAAACGTGTGATACTAAAATTTAATACTAACTTTAATTCAAATACGATTTACAATTTAAAAATAAAAGACAATATTTTAGATTGTGTTGGCAATAAGATTAACGAATCGGACATTACTCAATTTGCAATTCCTTTAACTGTTGAACCCAACGATATAGTTATTAATGAAGTGTTATTTAATCCTTATTCAGGAGGGAAAGATTTTGTCGAGATTTATAATCGCTCGGATAAAATTATTGATCTTAAAACGCTATTTATTGGAGGTTATGACAACAAAACATCTGAATACAAAAAAATCAAACAAATATCAGCTGAAAACTATTTATCGTTTCCTGGCGAATATCATGTGTTAACCAAAGACATTGAAAATATAAAGAGTTTATATCATACCGATAATCCTAATAATTTTATTGAAATACCCTATCTTGTTTCATTTAATTCGGATCAAGGTAGAATTATTTTGTTTGATAAGACTCTTAATATTATTGATGATTTTGAATACACCGAAAAGATGCATTATCCGCTACTGGTAAACGAAAAAGGTATTTCGCTTGAACGAATTAATTACAATCGACCAACAAACGACAAAACCAATTGGCATTCAGCCTCAGAACTAAGTGGTTTTGCTACTCCTGCATATAAAAATTCGCAATTTACAGAATCAGAAAAAATAAAGAACGAGATAAATATAAAACCTAAAGTTTTTTCGCCTAATAACGATGGTTTTGATGATATTACTAATATAAGTTTTAATCTGGGTAAACCCGGATATGTAACGAATATAAAAATATATGATACGAGAGGACGGTTAATTCGATATTTAGCAAACAACCTCCTTTTAGGTGTTAATCCTACAATAAGCTGGGACGGATTTGATGATAATAAGAATAAGGCTATAGTTGGAATATATGTTATTTACATTCAGCTATTCGATTTAACAGGAAATGTTAAGGAATATAAGAAATCGATAGTTGTTGCAACTTAAAATCTATTTGCTTAATCTATAAATAGAGAGTTTAAATTCCAGAAAAATTGAGTTTATTTTCGAAGAAAAGCCTAATTTTTAAAATTACATTGATACATAATTATGAACGCTATCTTGTTTTATTATACCTTCTTACTTTATAAACTATTGCTAATGCTTTTTACCAGATATTGTTGGGTTGTTTGTTAGCTTTTATGCTAATACTACTTTACCCGCTGATTATTTTGCTTGAAATATGTTATAATACGATACGAGAGAGCGCTCATAACTCTCATCATCAAAATTTATTTGGTATAAATCATCAGCAACATGTTGTATGCCTTTATCCGAGTGAAAGATTAAGGGAATGTCCCAAAATTACTTTTGAGACGTCCCTGTTTTTGGTTATTAATCAATAAATGAATTAAAATATCTTCTTTAAAAGTTTTTTCATACTTACTTTATCATCGAGGATTTGTGCTAAACTGTTTATGTCAACTCTTTCTTGTTGCATAGTATCTCTGTCTCGAATAGTTACAGTATTGTCTTCTAATGTTGTGTGATCAATAGTAATACAGTATGGAGTCCCAATAGCATCTTGACGACGATAACGACGTCCGATAGAATCTTTTTCGTCATATTGACAAGTGAAGTCAAATTTTAACTCATTAATAATCTCTCGGGCTTTTTCTGGTAATCCATCTTTTTTTACTAAAGGTAACACTGCTAGCTTTATAGGTGCTAGAGCTGGGGGGATTTGTAATACTGTACGAGTATCTGATTTTCCGTTTTCTTTTTTTACTTCTTCTTCTTTTAGTCCGGCAGAAAGGATTGTTAAGAATGTTCGATCTAACCCTATTGAGGTTTCTACTACATAAGGAACATAACTTTCTCCTGACTCATGATCGAAGTACTGTATTTTCTTCCCTGAAAACTCTTGATGTTGTGATAAATCAAAATTAGTCCTTGAATGAATTCCTTCTAATTCTTTAAATCCAAAAGGAAATTCAAATTCAATATCGTAAGCAGCATTTGCGTAATGGGCAAGTTTTTCATGTTTATGAAAACGATACTTTTCAGTTGGTAAACCCATTGCTTGGTGCCATTTTATTCTAAGATCTTTCCAGTGTTCAAACCATTCCATTTCTGTTCCTGGTTTTACAAAAAACTGCATCTCCATTTGTTCGAACTCACGCATGCGGAAAATAAATTGTCGGGCAACAATTTCGTTTCTGAAAGCTTTCCCAATCTGAGCTATACCAAAAGGAATTTTCATACGACCTGTCTTTTGTACATTCAAATAATTTACAAAAATCCCTTGAGCTGTTTCTGGGCGTAGGTATATTTTGCTCGATCCTTCGGCTACAGATCCTAGTTGAGTATCAAACATTAAATTAAATTGACGTACATCAGTCCAGTTTTTCGATCCAGAAACAGGACAAGCAATCCCACAATCAATAATAATTTGTTTTATTTCATCTAAGTTGTCTGATTCAAGAGCTCCATTTAAACGATCTTGTATTTCGTTAATTTTTGCTTTGTTTCTTAGTACATTAGGGTTTGTTTCTAAAAACTGATCTTTATTAAAATCATCGCCAAACTTTTTACGTGCTTTGGCTACCTCTTTATCTATTTTAGCTTGATACTTCTGTATATGTTCTTCAATTAAATCATCGGCTCTATATCTTTTTTTCGAGTCTTTATTATCTATTAGAGGATCGTTAAAAGCACTTGTGTGTCCTGAGGCATTCCAAACTTCGGGGTGCATAAATATAGCAGAATCTATACCTACAATGTTTTCGTTCATTTTAACCATTGCTTCCCACCAGAATTTCTTGATGTTGTTTTTTAATTCAACACCCATTTGTCCGTAATCGTAAACTGCGCTTAAACCGTCGTATATTTCACTCGATTGGAAAATAAATCCATATTCTTTTGCATGTGCAATCAGCTTTTTAAATAGATCGTCTTGAGCCATAATTAATTATTCTGAAATTATTTATAATAGTCCACAAAAATAATTGAAATACTTTTTATATCATAACATTATTTATTTTACACAAAATGAAACTCCGCTATTGAAATTGTATAAGTATAACAATATGATTATATGATGATAATATTTAAATAAGTGTGTTGGATATTAATACCCAAATAAAAGAGGGTTACAAACTGAAACTACTTGTGAATAGTGATCCTTAGCATCAAAAAGCATTCTTTATAGGAAAGAAGTATAAAGAGTAGTAAATTATAAATAGATGAAAAGCTCTGTTATTTAATAACAATTTCTAACTTTGCTCTCAAGTTTTTAAGCAAAAAAATATGATTAAAGAAACCGATTTTTTAGTAATTGGTTCAGGAATAGCAGGGTTGAGTTTTGCTCTTAAAGTAGCCGAATTTGGAAAGGTTATTATAGTTAGTAAAACAAACCTTGAAGAATCAAATACTAAATATGCACAAGGGGGAATTGCAGCTGTTACGTATAAACCTGATAATTTCGAAAAACACATTAAAGATACGTTGATTGCCGGAGATGGATTTTGTAATAAAGAAATTGTCGAGATGGTTATAAAAGAAGCTCCCAAACAAATAGAGCAATTAATTAATTGGGGAGTATCTTTCGATCAGAATAAATTGGGTAAATACGACCTAGGGAAAGAAGGAGGTCATTCCGAAAATAGAGTATTGCATCATAAAGACAATACGGGCGAAGAAATACAATTATCTTTAGTTGAAAAGATTCGTAATCATAAGAATATTGAAATTCTGGAAAACCATTTTGCTGTAGATTTAATAACTCAACATCATCTGGGGAAATTGGTAAAACGAAGTCATAACAATACCGAATGCTACGGAGCCTATATTCTCGATTTAAATACCGATAAGGTAGATACTTTTTTGTCGAAAATTACCTTAATAGCTACAGGAGGGACTGGTAATTTATACGAAACAACAACAAATCCTAAAATAGCAACAGGCGATGGTATAGCAATGGTTTATCGAGCAAAAGGAATTATTGAGAATATGGAGTTTATTCAATTTCATCCTACTTCGTTATATAATCCTGGCGAAAAACCATCGTTTCTAATAACCGAAGCTCTCCGTGGATTTGGTGCTATACTAAAAACAACAAGCGGAGAAGAATTTATGCATAAGTATGACGAGCGTAAAAGTTTGGCCCCTAGGGATATTGTTGCTCGTGCTATTGATAACGAGATGAAAATAACTGGCGACGATCATGTTATATTAGATTGTTCGCATTTAGACTCGAACGACTTAAAAGAACATTTCCCAAACATATACGAAAAGTGTTTATCACTAAATATTGATATAACCAAAGATCCGATTCCGGTTATTCCTGCAGCTCATTATACTTGTGGAGGAATAAAAGTTGACGAAAATGGAGCAAGCACAATAAACTATTTATATGCTATTGGCGAAGCATCATCAACAGGACTACACGGAGCCAACCGTTTGGCATCAAACTCTTTGTCTGAGGCTATTGTTTATGCTAACAGAGCTGCAAAAGATTCGGCAAAACGCATTAATCAAATAAAAATTCATACCGAAATTCCCGAATGGGATTCACAAGGAACGACATATCCTGAAGAGATGATTATGATTACTCAAAACTACAAAGAAGTGCAGCAAATAATGAGTAATTATGTTGGAATTGTACGTTCTAATCTAAGATTAGAGAGAGCTCTAAAACGATTAGAAATTATTTATAAAGAGACCGAAGAATTATACGAAAAATCCATCTTATCTCAGAAATTATGCGAACTCCGTAATTTAATTAATGTAGGTTACCTAATTATAAAAATGGCAAAAGATTTGCACGAGAGCAGAGGATTGCATTACACTATAGACTATCCTAAAAAAGGAACTATTAGTGAATTTTAAACTAAAAACTACCTAAATCACTATATGAGTAAATTAAGAAAAATATTAGCTCCTGTTTTATATCCTATAAGTTTGTTGTATGCTTTTGTGATGTACATACGTAACCGATTGTATGATTACAATATTATTAAATCCAATAAGTTTAAAATTCCTATAATATCTGTAGGAAACATTACTGTTGGCGGTACAGGTAAAACACCTCATATTGAGTATTTAATCGAGTTGTTAAAAGACGAATTTAATGTTGCTACAATAAGCCGAGGATACAAAAGAAAAACAAAAGGATTTGTATTGGCCAATCAGAACTCAACTGTAGCTGATATTGGTGATGAACCCAGACAAATAAAACAAAAATTCCCTGAAATTAATGTTGCTGTCGATGCCGATAGAACCAATGCAATAAAAACCTTAAAGAAAAAAATTGAGGACCTAGATATTGTTTTGTTAGACGATGCCTTTCAGCACCGAAAAGTAGATGTTAACTTGTCGATATTATTGATAGATTATTCAAGACCAATAACTAAAGATTTTATATTACCTTTAGGTAATTTGCGCGAACAAGTTTCAGAGAAACGAAGAGCAAATATGATTATAGTTACTAAAACGCCTCAAGATTTAAAACCTATAGAGCAGCGAGTAATGATGAATAATTTAGATTTATATCCTTTCCAGCATTTGTATTTTTCGTCTTTTGATTATTCTAAAATGAAACTTGTTTTCGATCAGAATACTCAGGATTTCGAGTATCAAACCTTTGCGAATTATAAAATCTTATTACTTAGCGGAATCGCAAATCCAAAATCATTAAAAGAATATATTGCTCAAAATATCTCTGAAGATATTGTAGATCTAGAATATCCAGATCATTATAACTTCAAAAAAACAGATGTGGAGTCTATTATACAGACATTTAATTCAATCGATTCCGAAAAAAAGATCATCATAACAACAGAAAAAGATGCAATGCGTTTGCAAAAATTTAGTAATATTGCCGACGAACTTAAAAGCTCGTTTTTTTATATTCCTGTAAAGATTAAGTTTTTAAATAATCGAACAGATAGTTTTAATCAACAAATCATTGAATATGTTAGAAAAAATAAAAAACACAGCTTCCTTTATCCAGGATAAAACAAATTTTCAACCAGAGGTTGGTATAATTTTAGGGACAGGATTAGGCGGATTGGTAAAGGAAATCAAGATTGAACATACTATTGATTATGGAGATATTCCTAATTTTCCGGTGTCTACTGTTGCAGGTCATCACGGAAGACTTATTTTTGGCGAATTAGGAGGGAAGAAAATTGTTGCTATGCAAGGACGTTTTCATTTCTACGAAGGATATCCTATCGAAATGGTAATATTCCCTGTTAGGGTGATGAAATACTTAGGGATAAAAAATCTGTTTGTTTCAAATGCCAGTGGAGGTGTACATCCCGATTTCGAAATCGGAGATTTAATGATTATTAACGATCATATTAATCTTATTACAAATCCTTTGATTGGTGAAAATATTCCTGAATTAGGACCTCGATTTCTTGATATGAGCGAAGCTTATGATAAAGCCCTTGTAGCTAAAGCTAAGCAAATAGCTGCCGATAATAAACTTAAAGTTCAAGAAGGTTGTTACGTGGCAACAACAGGACCTACTTTTGAAACTCCTAAAGAGTATCAATATTTTAGAATAATAGGTGGAGATGCAGTAGGAATGTCTACTGTCCCCGAAGTAATTGCTGCTCGTCATATGGGAATTCCTTGTTTTGCTATTTCTATTATTACCGATTTAGGGGTTCCTGGAAAAATTGTCGAGGTAACTCACGAAGAAGTCCAGAAAGTGGCAGCAAAGGCCGAAACAAAGATGACACTTATAATGAAAGAACTAATTTCTCAAATATAAGAACCGGGATTTAGCCCGGTTTTTTTATAGACTTTTAATACGAATGAATAAACACTCTAAATTTCAATTAAAAAACGTATTAGCAATATCTTTTGCTCATTTGGTTCACGATACATATAGCTCTTTTCTTGCTCCTATAGTTCCTTTGCTTAAAACAAAACTAGGAATTAATAATTTCCTAGTTAGCTTGCTATTTGTAATTAAACAAATACCATCACTTTTAAATCCTTTTATCGGAATAATTGCCGATAATTTAAAAATAAGATATTTAGTAATTATAGCTCCTGCCGTAACTACTATTTGTATGAGCTTGCTTGGGATTTCTCCCCTCTATATCGTTATTGCTATTTTGTTGTTTGTTACTGGTTTAAGTAGTGCTATGTTTCATGTTCCTACTCCGGTATTAATAAAGAAAATATCCGGAGATAGAGTAGGTAAGGGGATGAGTTTTTATATGCTAGGTGGAGAAGCAGCTCGAACAATAAGTCCCCTAATTATTGTTGCTGCAATTGATGCTTGGGGTTTAGATGGAGCTTTCAAGCTTATTCCTTTTGGTTTATTGGCATCAGCAATTCTTTACTTTAAACTCCGAAATATCAATATATCCGAAGATATTAAAAAGACAAAATCATTAAAAGGCATTAAGGAAACATTCAGAAAGCATTTACCATTTTTTTTATTGATATCCGGAATTATGTTTTTCCGAGGTTTTATGAAAACATCTATTTCTAGTTTTTTACCTACCTACTTAGACGAAAAAGGAGGGTCGTTGTGGTTAGGAGGAATATCTCTCTCGGTATTCGAATTTGCAGGTGCTGTAGGTGCATATTTGTCTGGGACATTATCCGATAAGATAGGACGCATAAAAATGCTTACTATTATAATTATAGTATCTCCTGTACTCATGTTCTTATTTATAGCTTCAAGTGGTAGCTTAATGTTTGTAACATTGCTTGTCCTAGGGTTTTTTATAATTTCATCAACACCTGTCTTATTAGCAATGGTTATGGATATCGACTCCGAACATCAAGCATTTATAAGTGGAGTTTTCATGTTTATATCTTTTACCTCATCGTCGTTAACCAACCTTATTGTTGGAGCATTGGGCGATGTTGTAGGTTTGGTTAATACATATACCATATCTTCGGCTTTAGCATTCTTTGCTATTCCGTTTATTTTAATCTTAAGAAAACGAATAGATAAAACCTGAGTTTTATAAAAAGGTACTTTCTGCTATTTAGCAAATTTTAACCCAAAAATGTTTATTTCCCATATCAATCAGTTAATAATCGAATTCAGATTATTATTTTCTCTCTCTAATCTTTAGAATCATTTTGGTAGATAATTGAGCTGAATAGGTTATGTGATGTATATTTTTAGGCTCAGAACGTATAATTATAGGTTGGTGAACCTATCCATTTCTATAATTTATAGATATGGTTCGGTTATTTATACAAGTGTTTCGATAGTTAAGCCAAAATTTCCGGTTCGAAACGTATAATTATAGGTTATACAACGTGTATTTTTAGGTTTTGGACCTATGCAGATAGGTTGCCTGACGTATAATTATAGGTTATATGACGTATCTATTTCGATAAATAACCCAAACGGATAGGTTACTTAACGTATATTTTTAGGTTCCGAACGTATA
>JAKSCO010000137.1 GCA_022360575.1 Bacteroidales bacterium
ATAATATTTATTCTTTGCTTGATCCAGAAGGAAGTTCAAGACCATATTTTTGTTTTAAATCAGCTTGTTTTAATTTAAAAGCTAAAAATATTGAAACTACTCCACAGATAACTAAAATAAAAATCGGAATTGTATAGTCGTAGTTTGCATTTCCTTCTCTAATAGCATCAAGATTATCTTTATTAACAAAGTCTAGTAAAGCACCTATACCCCAGAAAAATAATCCTAATCCCCAGTTTTGTATTGTAAACATAGATGCATAAGCAGTACCTAATCTTGATTCAGGAACAATTTTAGCCACAGAAGGCCACATTGCAGCAGGAACTAAAGAAAAAGCAATACCTAAGCTAAGTAGCCCAAGGTAAGCTAAATAAACATTGTTAAATATCGATAACGACAAGTGAGCAAATATTAATAACGAAGCTCCTAAAATCATTAACGAAGCCGCTTTACCTTTTCTATCAACATAATTACCAAATATTGGAGTAAATAAGATTGTTCCAACAGGAATTAAACTCGCTGTTTTTTGTCCGTTATTAAACCATACTTGTAGTTGCGATTGTATACTATATATGTATGCTACAAAAGCAATAAATACTACAGCTAAGAAAAATACTCGTTTCGATTTTTCTATTTTGCCCGGAACCACAGAAAATAGGATAGCAAAAATAAAGAACATGATATATACACTAGCATTACCTAATGTAGCATTCCCGAATAAAACAATATTTCCTTGTTCTGCCAATTCTTTTGTGAAATTGAATTTATTAATTAATAAATCGGGTGCATATTGAATAAATGGGAAAACTGCAGCATAAAAAGTTAAGCAAAGTAGAGCAATAAATAAGAATGATTTATTAGTAATAAGTTTTAACAGATCAGAAAATTTAAATTCGTCACCGCCAGCTTCATCATCAGATTTTAATTGTTTTGCTAGTTTTACATCAAAAAATAGATATACAACAAATAGTAATATAGTTATACCTATAATTGTAGCAGCTAAACTAACAGCTGTAGAAACGTGTCCTCCGGCAATATCTCCTGACAAGGCAATACCCATTGCACTACCTAAACGACCAAATCCCATACTTATAGCCATTGCTAAAGCCAATTCGTATCCTTTAAACCATTTAACAACTGTTCTGTTAACAACAACACAAACAACTTCTAATCCCGAACCAAATAAGATTCGGCCGAAAATCATCCATCCTAACATTGATGAGTGCGAGTCACCTAAAATACCTTCAGTTGCTAGTGCCGAAATAACACCACCTAAAACAGCTAAGCCCCCAAACATTAATCCAGCTAATCGAACTCCCCACTTATCTAAGATTATACCTCCAATAATAATCATACCGAACATATTGGCTATGGTTGTTAAACCAATCATACGACCAAATTCTTCGCTGGTAAATCCAAGTTCGCTTTCCATTAAGCTTTTAAGACCTCCGTAAAAGTCTTGAAACCAGTAGGTGCTAAATAGCAAACTACTAATTAGTATTAAAACCAGCCATCGCATCGCAGCCGAGTCTTTAATTGTTTTTTTTACTGTTTCTGTCATGATAATAATTTTAATTTTAAGAACTACAAATATAACTTTATTCGATTCTGAATAAAATTTATTTTATTTAATAGCCTTATAACGAATAAAATCAAAAGCTTATTTATAATGAATATGCTTAATGATGGTTTGATAATTCTATTTTTTGAGTAGTAAACGTCTTATTATAAACGAAGGGTGAATACCAAAAGAACGTCAAAATGAGTGATAAAAATGTTTCTTTTTGCTTATCCATTGCCAAAAAAGCTTCAAGGTAACTCGGCTATCTTTTGCTTTTTCGTTGTATCTAAGACAAAAATTATTCATATTTATAAATCCCTCATTTTGAAATCCATTTGGTATAATGGGGATTTTGCGTGAGGTTTGTCCAAGACATGGGGGATAAAAAACAAAAAAGACTGTCCTGAAAAGAACAGCCTCTCTCGGTATAAACAATTTTTTATATTAAATTATTTCTGAATGTTAGGTAATTCCAAACCATAAGCTTTTTTCTTATCGTAATATTTTAATAAGAAAGCAAATATTAATGCAACAATCCCTACTGAAACAAGCATTAACATTGGGTTTGTATAATCGTAAGCTACATCTATACCTTGTTGTTTTTGTGCTGTAACTCCTGGGTTCGACCACTCTCTAACGCTTCCTATTAACATAGGGAATGCCCATAATCCTAAGTTTTGAATCCAGAAAATCAACGAATAAGCAGTTCCTAGTCTGTTTTCTGATACAATTTTAGGTACCGAAGGCCACATTGCCGATGGTACAAGAGAAAATCCAACACCTAAAATAAACATTCCTGTGTATGCTAAAACTATATTTCCTGGTAAAAATGCAAATATTGAGTGAACGATAATTAATAATACCGAACCTAAAATCATCATGGTTGCTCCTTTACCTTTGTTATCGATGAAAGATCCAAATAATGGAGTAAGTAAAATTGTTCCGAAAGGTAAAATAAATGCTATAAAACCAGCTGTTTCGGCATCAACACCATATTTATTACTCATTAAGTTAGCGGCAAACTTCATAAAAGGGAATACACATGAGTAAAACAATACACACAATATAGCAATAAAAACAAATCCATGATTTGTAAATAATTTACCTATATCTGATAACTTAAAGGCTTCGTCTTCTTCCGAATTGTTTTCATCTTCAACTTCTTTGTCTAGCTTAACATCCATCATACAATGAATAAGAAATGTAAGCAAACCAATAACCATTAATAAAACACCAAATATTACAGGTTTGTAAGCCGATACATCTTGAGCAATTTTAGGAGCTAATAAGAAAGCAGCACCCATTCCTAAACGTGCTACAGCCATTTCTAATCCCATCGCTAAAGCCATTTCTTTGCCTTTAAACCATTTTACAATAATTCGAGAAACTGTTACTCCTGCTATTTCTACTCCTAATCCAAAAATAGCAAAACCTATTGTCGCAACTTTTACTGATGGTTCGTATTTAGGTAAAAATGAGCTAAAAAATTCGTATCCAAATCCACCATTATTAAAATACTCAGATACTCCGTATGCTTTTACAACACCACCAACAACCATTAATGAAACAAAAAACACACCAGTAAAGCGAATTCCTAGTTTATCTAAAATAATACCTCCAAGTACAATAAATCCAATGATATTTAAAAATGAGTATTGACCTGCGAAAAAGCCATATTGATCTCCATCCCATTTTAATGTTCGAATTAATAATTCTTCTAAAGGAGATAATACATCTGTAAAAAAGTATCCAGTAGCCATTGTAAAGGCCACAAGAGTTAAAACAGCCCAACGAGCTCCTTTAGAATCTCTTAAAGTTTGTTTTATTTTTTCTGTCATAATATAATTATATAATTAGTTAATTTTCCTATGTCTTTGCGAATATAAAATAAATGATTGTTTTTAAAAATGTTTTAAATATGAAACCTTTGCGATAAATAAAGTTTAATACACATAAGCTTGATTGTATTGAAAATACATTAATTGTTCGAGCCGAAGATAAAATTTACAAGTAAAAAAAAACAATTAAGCCTATTCATTTTATTTATCAGAATAGGCTTAATTGTTTTTATTGTTATTGAGTAATTATTGTCTTATATAAATCCAAGCTTCCTCTATCTCTTCTCGTATTCTTTCTAACTCGCGAACAGCAGAACTCCATGATTTAAAAGAACCAATACTTACTAGTTGAAAATTGTATTCGTTTTCAATAAGTTCTGTTTGATATCCTTTTTGACTAAATAAATTATTGTATGCTGTAGCATATTGAGGTGTTTTAAAACTACCTACAATTATGTGAAATTTATATAGTCTGCGCTGAGCTTCTTCGGCCATAGCTATTGAATCTTTACGAGCTTGTTCTGCTTGTAATTTCAATTCGGCAGCCCTTTCTGCTTCTTCTTGTGCTTTTCGAATACTATCTTTCCTGTGCTGAGCTTCTTTTTGAGCTTGTTCTTTCTTTTTCTTTCCAAACATTTGGCAGCCCGAGCCTCCTAGTACAAATAATAAACTCAATATTACTAATAAACTTCTCATAATAATAAAATTAGATACTTAATTTTTTAGTTTTAAATTACAAATATAAATAAAATTTAATAGTATTGTTAAACAAAACCTTCCTTATCTAATCCGATTTTTTTCGATTAAATAACCTTTTCGAGACATTTAAACGATTCTTTTTGTTTAGGATATAAGATATCTCCTGTATGATTATATCCAAATGTTTCATATAAACTAATCAGGTATTTACAAGAGTCAGAAATGTCCAAGCGTATTGACTTTAAATTGTTTTTAAGGGCTAATTCTTCGGCAAATTCGATTAATTTACGTCCGATTCCTTTTTTTTGCCAAGAGGGGAAAACGGCCAATCGATGTATTACCAAGAATTTATTTGTTTTGTTATGCCAGTTTACATTTTCAAAGGCAGCTTCTTGTTGTTCGTTTAGTGTAATTGTAGCTACACATACGCCATTTATTTTTGCAACAAACAATGAGTCACTTTTTATTTCATCTAATACTTTGTTGTAATCAGGATATGATAGATTCCATTGATAAATGCTTTTATCATTGAAATCTTTAATGCAATGTTGGAGTAAGTACATTACTTCCAATATATTTTTGCTTGTTGCTCTTTCGATTTGCATGTTTGTTATAGGGATAGCAATTTTTATATGCAAACAAATGTAATTAAATATTTAATAAAATAAATTTTGGGCTAAATAATTTTAAATTAAACAAAATTATTGATCGAAAATGTCGTTTATTTTATGTTAATTCGCGATTAATATGGAGAATTTAGTCTCAATTCTATAAACAAATTCCAGATGAATAAATTTATTATCCTTATAATAACCATAGTTTTATCAATAGCTATTTTTTCATGTGAAAAGGATGAGTACATCACCTCGTCAGATATTAAACTTTCTTTTTCGAAAGATACTGTAATGTTCGATACTATTTTTACAACAATTAGTTCGATTACCAAACAATTTACTGTTCGAAATTCATACGATAAGAATATTAAAATATCTTCGATTAAGTTAGCAGGAGGGACAAATTCGGCTTATAGATTAAATATAGATGGTTATTCTGGAAATATTCTAAATGATATTGAATTACGACGAAAAGATAGCTTATACATTTTTGTTGAAGTTACTGTTGATCCGACAAATTCGAACTTACCTATTATAATTCAGGATTCGATTATTTTTAGTTTTAATGATACTCAGCAAGATGTTGATTTGGTCGCTTTTGGGCAAGATGTTCATATGATTAACTCAAAAAGAATAAAAACAGAGCGTTGGATTGCTGACAAACCTTATCTGATATATAATTCGATGCTTGTAGATACGCTTCATACTTTAACTATTGATCCTGGGGCTAAATTGTATTTTCATAAAAATTCGAGATTATATGTAAAAGGAACAATTAACGCGAATGGGACTTTTGAGAAACCAATCGTATTTCAGGGTGACAGACTAGATAAACTGTACAAGAATATTCCAGGACAATGGGAGGGGATTTGGTTAATGCCCGGGAGTAAAAACAATGTTTTTAACTTTTCTGAAATAAAAAATGCCATTACAGGTATTCGAGTTGATACAGTAGTTAATCAACAACCTACTTTATTAATAAGTAATAGTAAAGTCGAAAATATGACTTCTGCTGGGATTTTGGCCCAAGGAGCCAAAGTATATGCTTATAATAATTTAATTGCTAATTGCGGACAAGTTGCAGTAGCTCTAACAATTGGAGGTTCTTACGAGTTTTATCATTCAACAATAGCTAATTATTGGAACTATTCTTTACGAACAAGCCCAACACTTTTAATTCGTAACTATTACATTGATATTAATAATAACATTCAGTTACGTTCGATTGATAAGGCTATTTTTGGTAATTGTATAATTTATGGTAATCGACAATCGGAAATATCTATAGACAAAGCTGATGGTGCAGCTAGTATTCTTAATTATACTTTCGACCATTCTCTTTTAAAAATAGATAATAGCATTATATCGGGTAATCCGCAGAGATTTATCCAAGTTATTTCTGATACTGAACCCCGATTTAAAGATGTAAGTGAATATAACTACGAGTTAGATACTTTATCGGCAGCAAAAGATGCAGGCAAAGCCGATATAGCTACTATGTTTCCTCTTGATATAAAATTAAATAATAGAACAATTGATGCAGGTCCCGATTTAGGTGCTTTTGAACGAATAGAACAACCTTAAGAGAGATGCTTAAATTTATTTCTTTACTTATTATTATTTTATTGACTATTGAAGGGCTTGCTCAATCCGAATTTTCATATAAAATAATGTTCTACAATGTCGAAAATTTATTTGATACTAGTGACGACAGTTTAAAAAAAGATGATGATTTTCTTCCCGAAGGCAAGTACTATTGGAATAAATGGAAATATAGAAACAAATTAAATCAAATTTATAAAGTAGTATTAGCTATTGGCGAGTGGAATCCTCCAGCAGTTGTGGGGCTTTGCGAAATCGAAAATAGGAAAGTTCTTCACGATTTAACTAAAAATACTCCGTTAAAGAAATTCAAGTATAAAATAATTCATAAAGATTCGCCCGATGAACGAGGGATTGATGTAGGATTACTTTATCGTTCCGAGTTATTTAAACCTCTTAATGTAGAGTATATACCAATAAATTTTAGCAACGAACCCGAAAATAAAACTCGTGATATATTATATGTTAAAGCACTTGCCTTAAAAGACACTTTACATTTGTTTGTTAATCATTGGCCTTCGCGTTGGGGAGGTCAACTCGAAACAGAATCTCGACGAATTTATGTTGCTTCGGTTCTAAGAGCAAAAATCGATTCGATTTTTACAGTAAATACATGTGCTAATATTATTGTTACTGGTGATTTTAACGATTATCCCGATAATAAAAGTGTAAATACAATATTAAATGCAAATCAAGTATTTGATAATATAAAATATGATGCATTGTATAATTTGTCTGCGTGTTTGCGTAAAAGGAATGTAGGAACGTATAAGCATCAGGGCAAATGGGGGGTGCTTGATCAATTTATAGTTTCCGGAAGTTTATTGGATGAAAACAATTTAATATTTACCTCGTTAAATGATGTTCATATCTTTGATGCAGAGTTTTTGTTAGAACCCGATGAAAAATATTTTGGAGTAAAACCTTTTAGAACTTTTATTGGCGCTAGATACAATAAAGGGTTTAGCGATCATCTCCCAATTTATCTAATATTAAAATAGTTTCTTAATATTCCGAAACTTTTACTAGAAGGTCTCTGTAACTATTAAATATTTTTGATTTAGAAACAAAACCTACATATTTCCCTTCTTTCATTACAGGTAAATTCCAAGATCCACTTAAGTTAAACTTTTTCATAACAGCATCCATTGTATCTTCAACATTGACTAATTCGGGAGGGGTTATCATTACATCCGAAACAAAAATATCTTCATATTTTTCGTGTTGAAACATAACTTCTCTAATGTTGTCTAATAGTACAATTCCTACTAGTTCGTTGTCGTTATTTAAAACCGGAAAAATATTGCGTTTTGATTTTGATACAGCATCAATAAGTTTTCCTAATGAATCATCAATTTTTACCGAAACAAAATCTTTTTCGATAACACTATCAAGCTTCATTAATGTTAAAACAACTTCGTCTTTATGATGAGTAAGTAACTCGCCACGTTCGGCTAAGCGATGAGTGTAAATAGAATGTTGAGTAAACCATCGTATTGTTAAGTATGCTATGGTTGATGTAATCATTAAAGGGATAAATAAACTATACCCACCGGTTATTTCGGCAATTAAGAAAATTGCAGTTAGAGGAGCATGCATAACACCAGCCATAAGTCCGGCCATTCCTACTAAAGCAAAATTACCTTTAGGTAGATTAATAAAACCAAATGAGTTGATAAATTGAGACAACCAGTATCCGGTAACTCCACCAACAAAAAGTGTGGGACCGAAAATCCCTCCAACACCTCCACTTCCGTTGGTAAACGACATAGCAACAACCTTAAGTAATAATAATAGTCCCAGATATATTAAAATGTACCAGTTGTTTTGCATTACAAAGGTAAATATCGAATCTTTAGGAAGACCATCGATGTTTCCATTTAGCAACGATTGTAAGGTTTGTGTTCCTTCGCCATATAACGACGGGAAAAGAATAATTAAGCCTGCTAATACGCTCCCGCCAATTAGAATTTTAACAAAACTATTTTTTATTTTTTTTAGCGAGGACTCAATATTCATTGTTGTTTTGGTAAAATAATACGAAACAAGTCCTGAGAGTAATCCTAATAAAATATAAAAAGGAATGTTATTAAGGTCAAAAGATTCGGGGTTTACTGCCGAAAGAACAACCCCTTCGCCCATTAGAAAATAAGCAACAGTAGCTCCTGTTACGGATGAAATTAATAATGGAACTATTGATGCTAATGTTAAATCGAGCATTAATACTTCCAGGGTAAAGATCATTCCGGCAATAGGAGCTTTAAAAATACCTCCAATAGCTCCGGCAGCACCACAAGCAAGCAATAAAGCTATTGATTTAAAGTTTAGTCGAAAATAGTGCCCTAAAGTTGAACCTATAGATGCTCCAGTTAATACAATTGGAGCCTCAGCTCCTACAGAACCTCCAAATCCGATAGTTAACGTACTTGCTACAATTGATGTGTAGTTGTTATGACTTTTTATACGACCGTTATTTTTAGATAAAGCATATAAAATTCTTGATACTCCATGTCCTATCTTATCTTTTACATAATATTTCACAAAAATTACTGTAAGAAAAATCCCGACTAATGGAAATAAAAGATATATCATCTTAAAACCATTTTCGAACCCATGAGTAAGAAAATGATGCGTGTGGTGAATAGTTGATTTTAATAGCACTGCAGACAATCCACTAACTATTCCGATAATAAGACTTAAAATAAGGATTAAATTTTTCTCGCTTATCTTCTTATTACGCCATACAAGAACTCTTCGAGAAAACCTCTGTTGTTTAAAATTTATAAAAGAAATCATTGTGAAATATTTAAGATGTTACAAAAATAATCAAATGATATATATTTGAGTTTAAATTTAAGTTTTTTTTAATCCTCCGAAAACTTCTTCAATAAATTTCGATAAGCCGAAAATACATTTGCTCTACTAACAAACCCCACATATTTGCCATTATCAATAACAGGTAAATTGTAGTGACTTGTTTGCTGAAATTTTTTAGCAATATCTTCCATCGACTCTTCAGACGATACTGTAGGCGATGGCATAAACATAAGTTCTTTAACATATACACTATCGTATCGTTCGGGTTTAAACATAATGTTGCGAATGTCATTTATAAATACAATTCCTTGCAAATTGTTGTCGTCGTCGGTAACAGGCACAATATTCCGTTTCGATTCTGAAATAACTTTTATTAAATCGCCTAAGCTGGCTTCTGGATTAATTGTTAAAAAATCAGTCTCGATTAGTTTAGTTACTTTTAGTATTGACAATACTACTTTGTCTTTATCGTGAGTAAATAATTCGCCTCGACGAGCTAACTGGTAAGTATAAACAGAGTATCGCTCGAAAATACGAGTTGTGGCAAATGAAACACTAGCACCAATCATTAGTGGCATTATTAGATCGTAACCTCCTGTAATTTCAGCAATTAAAAATATTGCTGTAAGAGGGGCATGTAAAACTCCTGCTATTAAACCAACCATCCCGACTAAAGCAAAATTACTATTCGATAGATTAATTATTCCTAAATAAGCAAAAATATTAGCAAACATTAATCCTGTATTTGCTCCAATAAAAAGGGTAGGGGCAAATATTCCTCCAACACCTCCTGCTCCGAAAGTAACCGATGTTGCCACTGCTTTTAATAAAATGACTAAAACGAATAGTACAAATACCCATATAATGTTATTTTGTAAATTGAAAAATAAACTATTATTGAATAAATGATCGTGGTTTCCGCTTAAACAACCATTTATCGATTCATATCCTTCGCCATATAGTGCAGGAAATAAAAATATCAATATTCCTAGAACGCTAACACCAACAATCCATTTGGAATATGAATTGTTTTGGCGATCGAACCATTTTTGAAGAGATTTGTACGTACGCGAAAAATATACCGATACCAAACCTGTTAGTATACCTAATAAAATATAATAGTGTATTTGTCCGATATCAAAACCTTGGGTTATTTCTATTGGATACAACTTATCCATTCCTAAGAATGTGTAAGATGTTATTACTGCCGAAACAGATGCAAAAAGCAGTGGTAATAATGACGACAAGGTTAAATCGAGCATTATAACTTCTAAAACAAAAACGATTGCTGCTATAGGAGCTTTAAATATTGCCGACATAGCTCCGGCACTGGCACAAGCTAACAATAAGGTTACCTGTCTGAAATTTAATCTAAAAAAATGGCTGATATTTGATCCCCATGCGGCACCTGTAGCCACTGTAGGTCCTTCTAATCCTACCGATCCGCCAAAGCCAACAGTGAATGCACTAGCTATTATCGACGAAAACATATTGTGTTTTTTTATTTTTCCGTTATTTTTTGAGATAGCATATAAAGTGGTAGGAATACCATGACCTACAGGTCGGTGAATAATGTATTTTGTAAAGATCAATACCAATAAAATACCTATTGCGGGGTAAGCAAAATACATGTAATTATGATCTTGTGTTCCTAAATTATTAGTAAGTAGATTTTGGATTAAATGAACAGAGTTTTTTATGATAACAGCAGCAAAACCTACTACAACACCAATTAAAATACTCAAAAAAATCATGAACTTTTTGTCATCAATATTCTTCACACGCCAGATCAGGAATCTGCGTATCAACGAAGATTTTACTGCCATAGTTATTTTTCGTAAATTTTGTAAAAGTTAGTATTAATCTGTAAAAAAAAACCTTTTTTTGTTTTTTGCAAAATATTTGTAGTAAGTCTATTTTTTTTTTGACTAAAAATACATAAATGATAAAATTTGAAAAATTTACACTTGGCAATGGATTAAAAGTTATCGTTCATAACGATCCTACAACAACTATCGTTGCTTTTAATATTTTATATAATGTGGGGGCTCGCGACGAAAATCCTCAGAAAACCGGATTTGCTCATTTGTTTGAGCACCTTATGTTTGAAGGGAGTACTAATATTCATTCGTTTCATAAACCGCTACAGTTAGCTGGAGGCGAAAGCAATGCTTTTACATCAAATGATATTACCAATTATTATATTACTATAGCAAAAGAAAATATCGAAACCGCTTTTTGGCTTGAATCAGATCGAATGTTGGGACTCGATTTCTCAGAGGAGAAATTAAGTGTACAAAAAAATGTTGTTATCGAAGAGTTTAACCAAAGATATTTGAATCAACCTTATGGCGATATTCATTTGTTATTACGACCTTTGGTATATAAAAAACATCCTTACAGTTGGCCTACTATTGGAAAGGAGACATCGCATATTGAAAATGCAAATCTGACTGAAGTAAAAAGTTTTTTTGATACTTATTATGCTCCAAATAATGCTATTTTATCGATTGTTGGAAATGTATCGACAAAGCAAATAAAAGATTTGGCCGAAAAATGGTTTGGACAAATTAAGCCTGTGAAAAATATTTTGCGAAACTTCCCGTTAGAACCCAAACAAACCGAAGCAAGAACATTGACTGTTGAAAGAGATGTTCCGTTTGATGCCATTTATAAAGCATTTCGTATGTGCGATAGATTACATAATGATTATTATACTTTCGATTTAATATCTGATTTATTAGCTAATGGTAAATCGAGTCGTTTGTATCAGAATTTGGTTATTCAACAAAAACTATTTAGTGAGATAAATGCTTATATCAGCGGAAGTATACACGATGGTATGTTTGTTATTTCGGGAAAGTTGATTAAAGGAGTAACTATAAATGATGCTGAAAAAGCAATTAATCAAGAGTTGTCTAAAATAGCTTACGATGATATATCAGAAAAAGAAATAGAAAAAGTAAAAAATAAGTTTGAATCGGTATATTTATATGGACACATTAATGCTTTGAATAAAGCAAAAGACTTAGCATATTACGAGTTGGTTGGCGATGCAAATTTTATAAATTCTGAGGTCGAAAAGTATCGAAATGTTTCTTTAGATGATATCCGACGTGTGGCTCAAAGTGCCTTTAATCAAAACAATTCATCAACAGTATATTATTTAGCAAAATAGAAAATGACTATAAACCGAAATCATATTCCTGAATTTAAAACAATTGATCATATTGATATTCTGACTCCTGAGAGAATAATTCTTGATAACGGAATCGAAACTTATATATTAAAATCGCAAATCGAAGATATTGTTAAGCTAGATCTTATTTTTAATGCAGGTAGTTATTACCAACCTAAAAAACTAGTAGCCCGATTTGCAAATGAGATGTTGCTTGAAGGGACAAAAAAAATATCGTCGAGAACAATAGCCGAGAAATTAGATTATTATGGTGCTTTTTTATATCCTAGTCCAACTCTCGATTTTGCTACAATTAGTTTGTTGTCGTTAAATAAATATTTAGATCAAACGATTAATATGATGTTTGATATTGTTGCTAATGCAAATTATCCGAGTGGGCAG
This sequence comes from Bacteroidales bacterium, assembly GCA_022360575.1. Taxonomy (GTDB): domain Bacteria; phylum Bacteroidota; class Bacteroidia; order Bacteroidales; family UBA12077; genus UBA12077. The sequence goes on from JAKSCO010000137.1 coordinate 12,712, forward strand.
TTCGATACTTTTGTTAATAATAAGAGACAAAACTATTTGGTGCAAATGGAAAAAGGGAATTTTGTTGCACGACGCGAATTTGGTACTCAGCTTTTTGGCAAACATCCTTATGGGCAAACCGATGTTATTGAAGATTATGATGCTATTACTCGCGATGATTTATTGTTGTTTCATAAACAATATTATCACTCGCAGAATTGTAAAATTATTCTTACCGGAAATGTCTCTGAAAAAACTATACAACTTTTAAATCAGACAATAGGAAGTAAATCGTGGGCTTCAGGAGTTAAAGCTTCTACATTATCTAAAACAAATGTATTTGAAAATCCTATATCGCAAAAAATTATAGATAACTCTAAAGCAAAGCAATCGTCGATTCGTTTAGGAAAAATTACGATTAATAAAAATCATCCTGATTTTTTAAAACTTAAAGTAGTAAATACAATTTTAGGAGGTTTTTTTGAATCGCGTTTAATGAAAACTATTCGCGAAGAGAAAGGATATACATATGGAATAAGTTCGATTTTAGTGCCCCTAAAAGAGGTTTGTTATTTTGTGATATTATCTGAAGTGAACTCAGAAAAAACAAAACAAGCTGTAGACGATATATTAACCGAAGTAAAAAAACTAAGAACTACAGAGGTAAAATCAGAAGAACTCGATTTAGTGAAAAATTATATGTTGGGATATTTGTTACGATCTTTTGATGGAATATTTAAAACGGCATTAAATTTTCGCGAATTAATTGATTTAAATATAGATTTCCAATATTATGATCGAATGATTGAAACAATTAAAAATATTAATTCGAAAGATATTATTGATATTGCAAACAAATATTTACACGAACAATCTTTAATAAAAACTATTGTGGGGAAGTATTAGAATAATATTAATTTAGGCAAAATAAATTTCGACTAAAAGCTAAATAAATGGATGTAAAAAAGAAATTCATAAAAAGCTTGATTGTAATGCTGATTGTAGCGATTCATGTAAAAGCGCAAGATTTATCTGTTCGGAATGTAAGTGTAATAAACCAACAGGGACATGTTCGTATTGATTGGTTGTATGGAGGTTCTGAAGATTTAATTATAAAACGCGATAACATTGAACAAACCAATGGTTTGGTTGAAATTGCCCGCCGACCTGCTGGTGTTGGTACATTTATCGACACCGAAGCAAATGCTCATTTGGCTCCGAGAGCATATGTTATTGTTTCGTCGTTAAGTCCGGATGTAATTGTATCTAAAATAGTATCTACAATACATATGGAAATATCTTATGATTCTTGTGCAAGTACAGTAAATATTAGATGGAGAGATTTAAAGCATGAGAATTATTTTCAGAACGAATGGATTGCCCAGAGATATATTATACATGCAAATATCGATGGGGTTCAGAAAAATAAAGTGCTCGAAGCTCCGAATCAACAGTATAGCTTTAATGATATACCCGAAAATGTAGATAATACCTTTTATGTCGAAACTCAGTGGACTCATTCAAATCAAATTACGAGCAATTCGAATTCGATAAGTTTATTTACTAAAATGTTGATTCCTCCCGATTATATCAGAGCTTTGTCGGCTTCGGCTCATAGCGATAAGGTAGAGTTGAAATTTGGAATAGCGCCCAATAATCAACTTAATAAATTTATAGTTTTTAAATCGGATAAATTAAATGGTCAATATAATGCGATTGATACGATGAACTCGTTTAATTCAGAAATACTATACTCGGATGCAAAATCGGAACCTAATAAAAAAGTTAATTATTACAAATTAGTAGCTGTCGATGCTTGTAATCGACAACGAACACAGTCTGATGTATCTAATAATATTGTATTGCAAGCTACAAACAACGATTTTAATAATTTAATAACTTGGAACGAATTTAAACCAAACGCTTTTGCTTATTCCGAATACGATATTTATCGGAAAATAGGCGATAACCAGGATGAGTTGATTTCGCAAATTACTCAAAATACTAGTTTAACCGATAATGTAGAACAATTGCAAGGCGATAAGTTAAGCGGGCAATTTTGTTATTATCTGAAAGCTCGAAAAACAGATAATCCAAACGAATATTCACAGTCGAATACAGTTTGTGTGTATCTAAAACCCAGAATTCTTGCTCCGGATGCTTTTACTCCAAATGGCGATGGAGTAAATGATATTTTTAACGCGGTATTTACTTTCTTACCTATTAGTTTCGAAATGAAAATTTATTCTCGATGGGGAAATTTGGTTTATCAAACTAAAGATGCAAACAAGGGTTGGGATGGAAAGCAAAATGGGAAGAGTGTTGCAACTGGGACGTATATATATTCGATAAAAATAAAAACTCCGGGTAATCAGGCTGTCGAAAAAATTGGAAATATCACTGTTTTTTATCCATAAAAATTTTGTTAGGCATTAAAACAGATTCAGAAAAGCATCCTAACAAAAAAATAACTACCAAAACAGATTTGTTTTTGTGCCTAATTTTTTATTAACCAACAAAACAGGTTCGGTTGAGTAGCCTGAGACTTTTTTTGAAGCCAAAAAGATTCTGAAAAACATATTTTTTCGAATTTAATATTAAAGAAGTCTAAAAGATATACCCTAAAATTTTGTTAGGCATTAAAACAGATTTAGAAAAGCACTCTAACAAAAAAATAACTGCCAAAACAGATTCAGAAAGTATCCTAATAAAATAATAACTGTCAAAATGACAAAAGAAATGAGCTTGATTATTGTTTAAGATCGATTTAGTAATCAAAACCCCCACATAATTTTCTTAGATTACATTTTCAGGAACAAAAAAGGAATTCTCTTTGTTTTAAGATTAATCTGTGAATCGAGATGATTGACGAAATTATTTTTCAAATATTTTTAGAATAAGTATAAAGGCGTGAGTATTTACAAATATTATAGTTTGATTCTGTTTGTCGAATTAATTTTTCAGGAAAAAGGATTAATGGAAATGTCTCAAACTTTGAACTTTGACTTGTTTTTTATTAACTTAAAATAATTTATACTTTTTTAAAAGATAAAACGATGACAAAGCAACTAAACCGAAATGTTATTTACAAGCAATTACTTTTAAAAGTTACTATATCAATTCTTTTGCTTAATGTAATATTTGCAATAATTATAATACAAGAGTCGATAAATATTCAGCGAAATAACGAAATCGAATTACAAAGTAAGATAAAAAACGAAATTATCGCATTAAGTGATTTTCAGGTTTCGGCATTAAAAACATTCGAGAAATCGTTTTACGATATACAAAAAAAGGCACTAGAAAAAATTACTCAGAAAAAACACAAAGATATCGAATCGGCCAATTTAGAAGAGGTTTTAAAAGCTATAGATCTTGATACAGTGTTGCACGACTTATATGTAATCGATAATAATATTGTGGTAAACACAACATACAAACCTGATTTAGGGTTAGATTTTTCGGCCTTTGGTCACGATAGAATTATTTATTTAAATACAATTTTACGGTCAAGAAGATATTATCCTGAGCGTTTTCAGTTCGAATCATCGACAAAAAGACTGAAATCGTATTCGTATCAGGCAACTAAAGACGGGAAATTCTTAGTTGAGATTGGTAGTTATTCCGAAATAGCTGATAAAATAATGAAAATGTTTGTCGATAGATTAATCCAGATTACCGAAGAAAATGAGAAAATTGTATCGATCAATTATTGGTTTGGCGATAAAAATTATCAATTCCCATTAATTGATAAATCAATCAATAGGCATATTCCGGATAGTACAATCGTTTGGGCTTTTAAAAAACAAGAAGATGTTGTTTCTAATTTTAAAGCAGGTAAGAAAGATTTTAATGCTCGATTTATGTATGTAAAACAAAACCCCGAATCGCGACTTCCTGATTTTGCATTATCAATAATAACTGATATTAGCGATAGAAATCAACATGTATTTAAAATAGTAAAAAGACAAACAGTGTTTGCTGTTAGTTTTCTGATTTTGATTGCAGGATTTATAATTGTAGCAATGAACTCGGCAAAGAAAATCGAATAAATTTATTTGTTAGAACAATTGATAAATTTGGGGATACTTCAGATAGGGATAAAAAAATAATCTAACTGAAAATTCAATTAGATTATTGTAAAGAAATATTTTAGATTTCGAAATAGACCAAACTAATAAGCAAATCGAGCCATTGGAGTAATATTCTGACTAGCAAATTCGCCATTTAAATATCTGTAATATCCAGTAATAGCAATCATGGCTGCATTGTCGGTAGTAAATTTAAATTCAGGAATAAATGTTTCCCATCGATGTTTTGCTGCTCGTTCTAAAATAGCATTGCGCAAACCCGAGTTTGCCGACACACCACCAGCTACCGCTATTTGTTTTATCCCAGTTTGTTTTGCTGCTTTTTCTAATTTATCCATCAAGATTTCAATAATAGTATATTGGATACTAGCACATAAATCCATCATATTTTCTTTTATAAAATCTGGATTTTCTTTTATTCGATCTCGGATAAAATATAAAAACGAGGTTTTCAATCCACTAAAACTATAATCAAGGTTTTTAATTCGAGGTCTGTTAAATTTAAATGCTAATTTATTGCCGTTTTGTGCATTCGTATCAATTACAGGTCCTCCCGGATAAGGTAATCCAATAACTTTAGCACATTTATCAAAAGCTTCGCCTGCGGCATCGTCAATTGTTTGTCCTATAATTTCCATCTCTTGATGGCTTTTTATAATTACAATCTGAGTATGTCCGCCCGAAACAAGTAAACACAGAAAAGGAAATTCGGGCATTTTCTTTTCTTTCTCCATTTCTTTAATAAAATGAACCAATATGTGGGCTTGTAAATGGTTTACTTCAACCAAAGGAATATCCATTGCTAGCGAAAAAGATTTAGCAAACGAAGTCCCTACTAGCAACGAACCCAACAAACCTGGCCCCCGAGTAAAAGCAACTGCATTAATTTGTTCTTTTGTTACTCCCGCAATTTTTAAAGCTTGGTCGACAACAGGAATTATATTTTGTTGATGTGCTCGCGAAGCAAGTTCAGGAACTACTCCTCCATATTGTTCGTGTACACTCTGATTAGCTATTAAATTAGACAGTAAATAACCGTCTTTTATTACTGCTGCCGAAGTATCATCGCACGATGATTCTATCCCTAAAATTGTTACGCTCATTTATTCAACAGAAATTTGAGTTTTTTATATTTTTTTTTGTTTCTTTTGCGTTAAAATAGCAAAGGGCAAAAATATTAAAAAATTATATAAAATATTATCCATTCTTTTATTGGTAATCATTCTATTACCAATTGTTGCTTTTTTTGTATTAAAAAACAGTAAAATTCAAACTTATCTTACTCAAAAAATAACAACAGAAGTATCTAAAAACCTTAATGCTAAAATCGAAATAAAATCAGTTAACTACAAATTTTTCAATAAAATTGTTTTAGGCGATGTTTATATTGAAGATTTACAAAAAGATACTTTGCTTTATTCTAAAGAGCTTATTTGTAATATAAAAAATATTAATACGAAAACACGACTAATCGATATTAAAGATATTAAACTGGTAAATGCGAATCTTTACTTACACAAATTTGACACTTTACAATCAATTAATATAACTCAGCTTGTTCGTAGTGCTCGCAAAAAAGATACAATACAAAACGATAGCCCTAAATGGAAGGTTCAATTTAGAAATGTAAGATTGCGTGATTTAGTTTTCTGGTATAAATCAGTACGGAAAACAGATGCTAAATATGGAATTGACTTTAACGATTTAAAGTGTTACATCGATCATCTTGATGTAGATAATTTAACTGTTAATAAAGGAACTGTTAATTTTCATGCGCGAAATTTGAAATTTACTGAACAATCGGGATTTTTCGTTAATCGGATGAAATTTTTTATGAGTATTGGCGATAAACATATGCTTTTTCGAAATGTAAAAATCAATACTCCTCAATCATATATTGTTGCTGATTCGTTATGTTTTTATTATAATGATTATGATGACTACGATCATTTTGCAGAAAATATTCGGCTTGACTTCGGGCTTCAAGAGTCGAACGTTAATTTAAAAGATATTGGTTATTTTGCACCAGTATTTCGAAATACAAACCTAAATGTTGTTGTAGCTGGTAGAGCTTATAGTAAACTAAGTACTTTTAAAGGCGAAAACTTAAGAATATATGCAGGTAATCAAACCGAAATAATGCTGGATTTTAATCTCAATGGTTTACCTGATCATAGAGAGATGTTTATTTTTGCCAATTTCAAAAAACTAACGACCGAGATTAAAGATTTTGAGTTGTTTAATAAATTTGTGAAAAAATCAGAGCAAATAGTAATTCCAGACAATTTAAAGAAATTAGGACTTATTAACTTCAAAGGTAATTTTGCTGGCTTTTATGATGACTTTGTTACTTATGGAAAATTTAAAACAAGCTTAGGAAATATTTATACAGACTTAGCATTGAAACCAGGAGAGTCAAAAAAGCTTAATCTGAAAGGGAGTTTTAAAACTAAAGATTTTCAACTTGGAGAGCTTACTCGATTCGAGAAAACTATTGGAAAAATAGGAATGCAAGCTAGTATAAACGGAAGCATTGGTAGTGGAAAAATAAAAGCTAAAACCGAGGGGAGTATCTTAAATCTAGAAGTAAATAAATACAATTATCAAAATATAGAGTTTGATGGTTTGCTTACCGAAAAAACCTATAACGGAATTTTTAATATAACAGACCCTAATTTTGAAATGAGTTTTAGTGGAGGAATTGATTTCTATCAAGAAATACCTGAGTTTAATTTTATGGCAAATATCCATAAAGCAAAACTTTGTAACTTAAATATAGATACTAAGGATAGCACATCGCTTTTAAAACTTGATGTAAGCGCTAACTTTAAAGGAATAGATGTTGATAATATTGAGGGTGATCTTAAATTTGAAAATGCATCGTTACGAAAGTTTAACGAAGTAATGTTATTTGATACATTAAATCTAATTTCTGAAAATATTGCAGATACTCATCGCATAGAATTAAAATCTGATTATATTGATGCTACCTTAACAGGAACTTATCAATCAACAACACTAATTCAATCGTTAAAGAATCTTTATTTTAATTACCTCTCAAAGTTAATTCGTCATCCGAATGATACAACAAAGATTGAATTTAATAATGATTTTAGTCTTGATGTATCTCTTAAAAATACAGATATTATAAGTCGATTTTTTATTCCTTCATTGCGTGTAAGCGATAGTTCATTATTTAGGTTTAACTACAATGCCGATATGCAGAGATTCTTATTGAATGCTAATTTCAATAAACTAAGCTATAAGCATAACTCTTTCGATGATTTAAATATTAATACATACTCAAACGATAGTATATTTACAATAATAACTCAATGCTCGAATCTATTACTAAATAATTATTTTTCTTTATCAGGATTTAATACGACATCTATCGTAAATGATAATAATGTAACTTTAAAATTAGCTTGGGATAATTTAGATACAGTTAGTTATAAAGGAGAGGTTTTGGTGTCGGCACAAATAAATCAAAAGAAAGCATACGGAAAACCTTTGTTTAGGATCAAATTGCATCCTTCCGAGATAATAGTTCAAGATTCGTTGTGGTTTGTAAATAAATCAATTCTTAATATAGATTCAACATCTTATGAGCTAAACGATTTTTTTGTAGGTCATGGTAGTCAAACTTTAAAAGCCGATGGAAAAATATCCTCGAATCCTGAAGATACCTTGTTTGTTAGTTTACTAAACTTTGATTTAGCAAATATTAATGTTTTAACTCAAAAAAGTAAACTCGAATTTGGAGGTGTTATTAATGGGAAAGCAAACATTTCGAACATATACAATAATCCTCTATTTTATTCCGATTTATCTATTAACAATTTGGTGTTAAATAAAGAAGAGTTTGGTTTCACAGAAATTCGCAATGTTTGGGATAAAGAACAAAAAGCAATAATACTTAATGCTTCAACTCGGGTTGATAAAAAAGAAACCATTAAGATTGAAGGGAAATACTATGCCGAAAATCGAAATATTGATGCAAATATATCTCTTAAGCAATTAAACACCCGGGTAATTTCTCCTTATCTTAAGAGTTTTGCAAGTAATTTAACCGGAATAACTAGTGGGAATGCCAGCATAATAGGAACTTTTAAACGACCTGTTTTTAATGGTGATCTCTATTTTAGAGATGCTGGAATGACAATAGATTATATAAATACACCATATTATTTCTCGACGAATGCCAAAATAAAAAATAATTCAATCGTATTTAAAAATACTGAAATATTCGATTCGTATAAGAATAAAGGATTAGTGAATGGTTTTGTAAAATTTGAACCTCATAAAAAACTTAGTTTTGATTTCAATATTAATGTTGAAAATATATTGGCTTTAAATACCACCGGAATACATAATGATGCTTTTTATGGAACTGCTTTTATGAGTGGTATTGTTACAATTAAAGGCGATTACGAGGATACATATATGGATATATTAGGCATTACAGAAAAAAATACAAAAGTAAATATTCCGTTAACTAAGTTTCGTGATGCTAAGGAATATCAATTTATTACATTTGTTAATAGTAAAGTTCCTACAAAAGAAAAGTATCGTCCAGAAGTATCTACAACGTCAAATTTTCATCTAAACTTTGATTTAGAAGTTACTCCCGATGCGCATGCTCAATTGGTTTTTGATTCTAAAATTGGAGATATATTAAGAGGTAATGGGGCAGGAAATCTAAAAATGGAGATTGATGATGACAACGAATTCAAAATGTATGGCGAATATGTTCTTGAAAAAGGAGATTATTTATTTACTCTGCAAAATGTAATTAATAAGAAATTTAAACTCGAACAAGGAGGAAATATTATTTGGAATGGCAACCCTTACGATGCAACGCTTAATTTACAGGCAGCTTACAATCTAAAAACATCACTATCAGGCTTAGTCGATTCGTCGTATTACAATACCTCTGATAATCTAAAAAAACGAATACCTATTCAATGTCAAGTTTTTTTAACTAATAAATTAATGAACCCTGATATTGATTTTAATATAAATTTACCTACTGCCGACGAAGAAATCAGGACACTAGTGCGATCAGTAATAAATACTGACGAGAAAAAGAATAAGCAATTCTTGTCTTTATTGGTTTTAAATTCTTTCTTACCAGAACAAGATGCAGGAAGTAATGCAGGTTATTCAACTAATACATCAAATTTGGGAGCTGTAACAACCAGCGAGCTTTTATCGAATCAATTGTCGCATTGGTTATCGCAAATTAGCGACGAATGGGATATTGGTATAAATTATCGACCTAGTGACGAAATTACCGAAGATCAAATTGAAGTGGCATTATCAACACAGTTGTTAAACGATAGGGTTAGTATTAATGGTAATGTTGGATATGGAGGTCAGGCTGTAGATCAGACGAGTAATATAGTTGGAGATTTCAATGTCGATGTAAAGCTAAATAAAAGTGGAAAGCTCAGACTAAAAGCTTTTAACGAATCAAATGACAAATTACTTTACGTAAATTCTCCTTACACACAAGGTGTCGGTATTTTTTATCGCGAAGAGTTTAATTCTTTTTCTGAATTATTAAAGATATTTAATCGTAGATTGCGAAAGAATAAAAAAGATGCCGCTTTGAAATAATGTTTTTGTAATTTTGATCCCTGAATAATGAAATATTTTTACAGTAAAATCGTTTAATTTCTGATTTTAAAAATTTAATGTATGTATAATCTTTTTTCTATTTTACAAATAAACTTAACAGACAGCATTCAGTCGGCTGTTACCGAACCCGAAGTTTTAGAATTATCCTATTGGGACCTTTCGTTAAAAGGTGGATGGATAATGATTCCTATAGTTGTTCTATCTATTTTTGCGATATACATTTTTGCAGAACGTTTTTTTGCAATAAAAAAAGCTTCGAAAACCGATATAAATTTTATGAGTAAAATAAAAGATTATATCCACGACGATAAGTTAGATTCAGCCTTAGCTTTATGTCATTCTACTCATAGTCCTGTAGCCCGAATGATTGAAAAAGGTTTACAACGAATAGGACGTCCTTTAAACGATATAAATGCAGCGATAGAAACAGTAGGTAATCTCGAAATATCAAAACTAGAGAAAGGTCTTCCTACTTTGGCTACAGTATCAGGTGCTGCTCCTATGATTGGTTTTTTAGGAACAGTAATGGGTATGATTCGTGCTTTCTATGATATGTCAAATGCAGGAAATAATATTGATGTCGGTTTATTATCGAACGGAATTTATACCGCAATGGTAACAACAGTTGCAGGATTAATGGTTGGTATTATTGGTTACTTAGCTTATAATATATTAGTCGCAAAGGTAGAAAAGGTAGTTTTTCAGTTAGAAGCAAATACTTCTGAATTTATGGATTTACTTAACGAACCAGTAGATTAAATCAGATAAATATTATGGCTCTAAAAAGAAGAACAAAGGTTGATCCTAATTTTAGTATGTCGTCAATGACAGATATTGTTTTTTTGTTGTTGATCTTTTTTATGGTGACATCGACATTAATTGCTCCTAATGCATTAAAATTATTACTCCCCAAAAGTTCTCATCAAACATCAGCTTCGGCTATTACTACAGTATCAATAACCGAGGATTTGAATTATTATGTAGAAATGAATCAGGTTCCTTTTGAGGATATTGAAGCTATTTTACAACATAAATTTACGAATACACCTATCGAAGAAGTAACTATCTCGTTACATGCTCATCAAATGGTTCCTGTACAAGAAGTTGTTAAGGTTATGAATATTGCTAAGGATAATAAATGGAAATTAATTCTTGCTACATCAGCAAAATAAAATTATGTTGGAGTTTATAAAAGAACATAAGATAGGAATTATAGGAACTGTAATTTTTCATATTATTATAGTAAGCATATTTATGATTTTTGGATACTCCACGCCTTTACCATTGCCCGAAGAAGAAGGAATTCTGATAAACTTTGGAGATAGTGATAATGGTAGAGGAAAACAAGAACCTATATATTCAAAAACTTTACGAGAACAAGAAGTCGAAGAAATTAAAGAAACTAAACCAGAACCAACACCAAAGGAAACAACAGAAGGTTTAACCACTCAAGATTTTGAGGATGCTCCTGTAGTAAAAGAAGAAGGAAAGGAAGAAATTAAAAAAGAAAAAAAAGACAAAGCTCCAGAACCCAAGCCTAAAAAAGATAATAAAGAGAAGAAAAAGGAAAGGAAAAAAGAACGTAAGGTTAATAAAAATGCATTATTCCCCGGACGTGATCGTTCGAGTACTAGTAACTCAAGCGAAGGTGAAACTCAAGGGAATGGTAATCAGGGGTCGACTACAGGATCTGTTGATTCGAAGAATCATACAGGAGGAAGTAGTATGGGGAAAAATGGAACAAGTTTTAGCTTAGCTGGACGTAATCCCGAGGCTCTTCCTAAACCATCGTATAATCAACAGATAGAAGGGAAAGTGGTTGTTGAAATTACTGTTGACAAATATGGAAAAGTTACAGATGCTAATCCAGGAGTAAAGGGAAGTACCACTCTTGATGCTAGTTTGCTGGCTGCAGCAAAAAGAGCTGCATTAAAAGCTCGCTTTGATAAAAAACCAGATGCTCCGGCTTTTCAGAAAGGAACTATAACGTATTATTTTAAATTGCAATAGTTGCTGTCATTTAAAATTTAGCAGAAAATACTAGAACATGTATATTATATAAAAAAAGACTGTCGAAAAGACAGTCTTTTTTGTATTGTAGTTTTATTTTTCTATAATAGAATTGTTTCGTCTCTGTCTGGTCCTACAGAAATAACCTTTATTGGTACATTAACCTGACTTTCGATGTATTTTATATAATCTTTAAATTCGATAGGAAGTTCTTCATACGAAGTAATCTTTGAAATATCTTGACTCCATCCGTTGAATTCTTTATAAATAGGAGTTAGAGGTTCATTTATTTCATAAGGCATATAATCAATTTGTTTCTCGTTAAGTATATAATGAGTACAAACCTTAATTTTTTCGAAACCAGTTAAAACATCTGCTTTAGTAATAACAAGTTCGGTAACCCCATTTAACATAACAGCATACTTTAATGCAGGCAAGTCAAGCCAACCACATCTACGAGGACGTCCGGTTGTTGCTCCAAATTCGTGACCTTGCTTTCGTAAAGTTTCGCCATCATTATCTTCAAGCTCGGTAGGGAACGGACCACTACCAACTCTGGTGCAATATGCTTTAAAAATACCAACAACATTTCCTATTTTATTAGGAGCAATACCTAAACCTGTACATGCTCCTGCGCATATTGTATTAGATGATGTAACAAAAGGATAAGATCCAAAATCAATATCCAATAAAGTTCCTTGAGCTCCTTCAGCTAAGATTAACTTTTCTTCTTCTAAGTATTTGTTTATTTCGTGTTCGCTTTCGATTAATTTAAATGATTTAATTAATTCTATTCCTTCGAACCATTTCTTTTCGTATTCATCAATATCAAAATTATAGTTGTATTGACTGATTGTATCTTTATGTTTTTGAGTTAAGTGCTGATATTTTTCTTCAAATCCAGAATTTATAATATCACCAACCCTTAATCCTGTTCTACCTATCTTGTCCATATAAGTAGGTCCTATCCCTTTAAGAGTAGAGCCTATTTTTGTTTTTCCTTTAGATGCTTCTAAGGCTGCATCCATTACTCTGTGTGAAGGTAAAATCAGATGAGCTCTTTTTGAGATGTACAGATTTTTAGTAATATCTACATTCATTTCGCGGAGTTCATTAATTTCATCCATAAAAATAACTGGATCCATAACAACTCCATTCCCGATTATATTAATTGTATCGGGGCGAAAAACTCCAGATGGAATGGTGTGTAAAACATGCTTTATATCGTTAAATTCTAATGAGTGTCCAGCATTAGGCCCTCCTTGAAAACGAGCTATAACATTATATCTAGATGCTAGAACATCAACAATTTTACCTTTTCCTTCGTCTCCCCACTGAAGACCCAGTAGTACATCTAATTTCATTTATTTAAAGTTTAATGTCCTTCCTGAAATTTTTTTAACACTAAGCTTAATGAAGCAATTTGTGTATTAATAGTTGATTCAGACAAGGGCTGGTTTAATTTTTAAAAAAGCTCTGCAAGTTACGCAAAAGCTTAAAAATAAAAAAATCCCCGAGTATTATCGGAGATTTTAAGATGGTTAAAAATATTTTAATCTTCGTTTTCTTGTTGTTTTTCCTCACATTCATTGCAAATACCATAAAAATATAATGAATGATAATTAATTTTAAAATTCATCATTTCTGAGGCTGTTTCTTGAATAGCATGAATTCGAGGATCGCAAAATTCTAAAACTTTACCGCATTCCTGACAGATTAAATGATCGTGTTGTTTGCAATTATAGGCTTTTTCGAATTGAGCAATATTTTTCCCAAACTGATGTTTGATTACTAAATTACTCTCGAGTAAAAGCTCTATTGTATTATAAAGTGTAGCTCTACTAACTCTATAATTCTTATTTTTCATTGAAATATAAAGTGACTCAATATCAAAATGATTCTCTCTAGAATAAATCTCTTCTAAAATAGCATATCGCTCTGGAGTTTTTCTATGTCCCTTTTTTTCTAAATAATCTGTAAGTATTTTCTTTACAGTATCCTTAGTGTCAATGCAAGTCATAAATATACATTTATTATAAATGTTAAAAGTATAACTTTTTTTTCTTATTTAGAATTATTTTAAAGAATTTTTATTTTACAAAGCTTTCATCTCGTTTTACAGAATCAATACCTTTTATTTTGCTGATATTTAAAATCAGATTGTTGAGATTTTGAACATTGTGGACATAGAGTTCTATTTCTCCTTCGAAAATACCATCGTGGGTTTCAATGTATATTTTTCGAATATTAGCATTTAGTTCTTTTGATATTATGTTTGTAATATCAGAGGCAATTCCTAATCGATCAATTCCGGATAATGTAAGTTTAGCTAAAAAAGATAGGTGTTTTTGTGAGGTCCATTTTGCAACAACAATACAATTGCCTTGACTTGACATTAATTTTATAGCGTTAGGACATTTGGCTTTATGTATTATTACATCTGCAGTTTCATTTTTCTTATATCCAACAACTTCGTCGCCAGGGATAGGATTACAGCATTTGGCAATATCGTATTTTAATTTTTCGTTTTCAGAGTCGTCAGAAATAATGAGTGGTTGTTTGTAGTCAAATTCCTTAGTGTTGGATGTTTGTTTGTTCTTCTTTTCTTTGTTTGTTGTATTTGATTTTGAAAACTGCAAACTCCAGTATCGTATTAATTTGTTTTTTGTATTTTTTTTAAGGATTTTTTTTAGATCATCAAGTTTTATTATACCACTACCTATTTTACTATATAATTCATCTTTAGTTTGTACTTGAAACTCAGGGATTATTTTTCGAAATACTCTGGAGCTTGGTTGTACTTTTAATTCTTTTAATTTGTTTTCGAGAATTTTTTTCCCTTTTTCAATACGGTCTTTTGTTTCTGCTTTTATAGAATCAGTAATGCTGGTTTTAGCTTTAGCTGTTTTAACTTGATTAAGCCATTCTGTTTGTATGCGTTGTTTGTTCGAAGTGATTATTTCAATTTGATCGCCACTTTTTATTACATAATTAAGAGGGACTAATTTATGGTTTACCTTGGCACCGATTGCTTTATTTCCTATTTGTGTGTGTATTTCGTAAGCAAAATCAAGAGCAGTTGAATATTTGGGTAGAGTTCGTAGTTCGCCTTTAGGTGTAAATACCATTATCTCTGAAGCAAACAGATTCATTTTAAATTCATCTAAGAATTCAAGAGCATCTGCTGCTGGGTTTTCAAGCATTTGACGAATTCTTTTTATCCACTTATCTAATTCCCCTTCATTAGTTTTATTTCCTTTGTATTTCCAATGAGCAGCAAATCCTCTTTCTGCAATTTCATTCATTCGTTCAGAGCGAATTTGTACTTCGACCCATTTTCCGTTTGGACCCATTACAGTAACATGTAGTGCTTCGTAACCATTAGCTTTAGGTGAGCTTATCCAATCTCGTATTCGATCTGGTTTAGGAGTATATATATCTGTTATTAGTGAATAAATTCGCCAGCATTGAGCCTTTTCTGTTTCTTTATTTTCAGATTTAAAAATAATACGTATGGCCATTAAATCGTATATCTCTTCGAAAGGAACATTTTTTATTTGCATTTTATTCCAGATAGAATAAATTGACTTGGGTCGTCCATTAATATCAAATTCGATATTTTTTTGAGATAATATCTCGATTATAGGCAAAGAAAATCGATTGATTTCTTGTTGGCGTTTTTTTTCGTTATCGTATATTTTAGAGGCTATTTCTTGAAAATATTTTGGATGGCGATATTTAAAACTTAAATCCTCTAGTTCGGTTTTAATAGCATACAAACCCAGTCGGTGAGCTAAAGGAGCATACAGATAAGTTGTTTCGCCTGCAATTTTCAATTGCTTGTTTGGAGGCATTGACTCTAACGTTCGCATATTATGTAATCTGTCTGCTAGTTTTATTAGAATTACTCGAACGTCATCGGACAAAGTAAGTAGCATTTTTCGGAAATTCTCGGCTTGTAAAGAAGAACTATTGTCGAAAACTCCTGATATCTTTGTTAAACCATCAATAATTGAAGCTATTTTTTCGCCAAATAGATGTTCTATGTCGTTTAGTGTGTAATCTGTATCTTCAACTACATCATGCAATAAAGCGCAGGCTATGGCTTTGGCTCCTAATCCTATTTCTGAAGTAACAATTTTTGCAACAGCCACAGGATGTAGTATATAAGGTTCGCCTGATTTACGTTTTACTCCTTTGTGCGATTTCTTTGCTAGATCGAAAGCTTTTCGAATAAACTGAATGTCTTTAGCTTTGACGTGCATAGAACAACTTTCGATAAGGTCTTTGTAGAGTTCTTCTGCATAAATATCTTCATCAATAATTTTATGATTTTCATTTTGTTTAGTCATAAGCTAAAGTAATCGTTACAAACCACAAATTTAAATAAAAAAGTAGATTGCTTTTTGGTATATACGAACTAAAAGTTTAATTGTTTTTATATTGTTTGTTTGTAAGTATGTGATTTTTGCAAAATTATTACGAGAGCTTAGTAAAGGAATATAAGAAAAATCAAATATAAAAGATCAAGTGAATTAGAATTTTTGAAGGAATCAAATGTTTCATGCTTGAAGATTATCATGAATTATATAATTTTATCCCTAAATTTAAAAAGGTATTATGATAGATATAAAAAAACATAGTTTGTATAAAACAATGGAATTCGATGATATTTTATCGAATGTTTACAATGTATATCGGAAAAACTTTTGGAAACTTTTCCTATTCTGTTTTTTAGGAGTTTTTTTGTTTCAATTTTTGTCGTATCAATTAGGCTTTTCTCAGTTTCAAGGAGTAAGTGATCCGAATGAAATGTATGATATACTTATGTCGTTAAGAGGTAAGATCGGAATTTTAATAGTATTAAATTTTAGTATTTATGGTTTGCTAAATGTCTTTATTGTAAACTTTCTGATAAAAAAAGAATTTGACTCTAAATTACATTTCGGAAATTTATTAATAGATACAGTAAAAAAGTATTGGATTCATGCTGTGTTTTTTATGTTCTTATCGGGACTAATGGTTGTTTTAGGGATGATTTTCGGAGTGATTGCTTTTATTGTAGGTATGTTTTTGGCATTGATTTACTTGTTGGTTGTTGTAACTCCAGGTATAACAATTATTGTTGCCGAAGCAAAGAATGCTATAGAAGCTATTGGGCGTTGCTTTATTTTGGTACATAAAGATTTTTGGAAATCGGTAGGTGTTTGTGTTGTGTGCTTTCTGGTGGTTATTTTGTTATCCTTAATTTTAACTGGGATTACATCAGCTTCGTATGTTTTTTCTCTTTTGTCAGAAACTAATAATTCAGAATCACTAATGGAAGCTATGCAGCAAGCAGGAGGTGTAGGTTGGGGCACAATAATAATAAATTCAATTTTTTCAATAATTATTTATCCTATTTTTCCTATACTTTCGTTTGTTATGTATTTCAACTTAAGACATAAAGAGGATAGTTTGCAAGAAGTAGTTTAATTAAAATGATACTAAGGGTTTGGTGTTTTTTATAATTAACGCAACTTTTTTATTGTTGGATACATCTATCTTTCATATCAGCATACATTAATTGAAAATGTTATGTTTTCAATAATTGAATTTTAAAAAACTACTCGAAGAGTGTTATTTGGCGGTGTTAGCACCGCCTTTTTTATATTCTGACGAGGTAGTGTTTCAGATCTTCTGGTTGGAGAACCTATCCATTTCTATAATTTACAGATATGGTTCGGTTATTTATAGAAGCATTTCGGTAATTAACCCAAATTTTTCGGTTCGGAACGTATAATTATAGGTTAGTCGACGTGTATTTTTAGGTTCGGAACGTATATTTTTAGGTTCAGAACGCATAATTATAGGTTGGAGAACCTATCCATTTCTATAATTTACAGATATGGTTCGGTTATTTATAGAAGCATTTCGGTAATTAACCCAAAATTTCCGGTTCGGAACGTATAATTATAGGTTGGTGAACCTATCCAGTTCTATAATTTACAGATGTGGTTCGGTTATTTATAGAAGTGTTTCGGTAGTTAACCCAAATTTTCCGGTTCGGAACGTATA
>JAKSCO010000004.1 GCA_022360575.1 Bacteroidales bacterium
AATTTTAAGAGTAAACCTATTACTAAATGACCTAATTCGTGAATTAAACTAGATAAAAAAGCAGCTAAAACAGCTGTGCCTAAAAAGAAAGCTATTGAGTATTCTGATGAGATATTGGGATTTCTCCATAGCAATAGTAGAGCAAAAGATGATAATATTATAATAACAAGAGCTACATATTCAAGAATTTGGTTACGTTTTGCAATATCCATTATGTGTTTTTTAAATGTTATTGTAAGTAAATATACAAAATAATATTTGTATTTATTTATGATGAATGCTACTAAAATTGGGCTTTATGGCATATTGTTTGCTATGTAGCTTGCATTATTAACTTAAATTATAAAAAAATGAAAAAAGTATTTTTAATTATCTGTTTGTTCTCGATCAGTTTTTTTGTTTCGGCACAAGAAATAGCAAAACAAAAGCAAGTAGGACTTGTATTTTATAATTTCGATAATTTTGGAATAAGTTTTAAAACAGGAACAAATAAATCGGCTTGGCGCTTTAATACTATGATGCTTACGGGAAGAGAAGATGAAATAAAGGGTGATAACTTAGAACGAAAAACAACTAATTTTGGTTTTGGACTTAGCATAGGTAAAGAATTTAGAGTTGATGTAGCTAAGAACTTAGAAATGTATTATGGTGCCGATTTAGGATTTAATTATCAAAAATCTAAGGCTGAAACAGAAACAAAAGATAATTTACTAAAAGTTACTAAGATTGTAGAATCAAAAATTTTTACTCCTCAGTTAAGCTTTGTGTTAGGTATGAATTATGTTATAAATGATAAGATTGTAATAGGAGGAGAGATTTTACCAACACTAAGATACAATATCGGAGAAGAAACAGAAAAACGAACAGGGATGAATGTACTTGAAGAAAAGCGAGATATTTCGGGCTTTAATTATAGTTTATCTAATACCTCGGTTAGGTTAACCTTAGCATATAGGTTTTAATTTAATATATCAATGATGACTAATTGTAAAGAGAAAGTAGTATAGCTGCTTTCTCTTTTTGCTTATCCTCTAAAGACTCGAATAGCTTATATTTTCTTTAGGCATATTGTATGTTTCTATATCGTTTATTTTAATGTCTTTAATTAATCTTTTAGTTATTTCTTTATAGGTGTTGCATGTGTTTTTTTCTACAACATATATATCGCCGTATTTTTTCTCTAGGGGGCCTAAACAAAACCCAGAACAGAAGTTTTCTATTTCGCAAGCTCTACAATCGGGAGGATTAAGAAATGATCGTAATGCATATTTTCTATAATTTTTCGACGATAGTAGTTTTTCAGTATCTAAAATGTTTCCGAAATACCCCGAAGATCCTTTGCATGCAAAAACATCACCAGAAGGTTCGATACTTAGTTGAGCTCCTGTTCCAGAGCAGGTTTTGAAATTACGAGCTTCGAAAAGTTTGTGTTTTGTTATTTGTTGAAATACCATGTGCCAATAACCAGTTAATATTACTCCTTTTTGTTTTCCGTATAAATATACTTTCCAAAGCTTGTTGACAATATCTTTGGTTTTGTAGTTTTTATAAAACTTAGGGTTAAGATCAAGTAAAACCCCAATTTCGAATACCTTATATTGTAAAGCAAAATTGATTAAATCGGTGTCGAAATATTCGAAAGTTTCATCAGAGAGTACTGAGTTAAAAATAATTCTATTCTTGTATTTGTTTAGAATGCCCAGTCCGTGTATTATTTTTTTATAGCTGCTTTTGCCATTATTTAACATCCGATCTTTTCCTCTGGGAGAATCGAAACTAACAATGACTGCTACATTGTAAATTTTACAGTACTCTGCTATTTCATCATTTATTAAAGAACCATTTGTTACAATACTATAGTGAATTTTAATTCCATATTTCTCTCCGTCGGAGAAGTGTGTTAAAACAAATTTCATTGTTTTCCAATTTATGAGTGGTTCTCCTCCGAAAAATTGTATAGACAAGGATCTATTCCCGTTTTTCTTAATTAGCTTTATGGTTTGTTCTAAATAAATTTGGGCTTGTTTTGTACTCATCATCTTGTTTTTACTTGATTTTTGAGACATAAGTCTTTCTTTGGATGAGTAGATATGATTGATAAAGCAATATTCGCATTTAAAATTGCATAAATTAGATAGTACAAGTTGAACTATTCCAATTTGACAACCCGAATTTAGTTGTTTGTCAATATTTTTTATTCTTCTATTCAACTCTGAGTATTCGTCGATATTTTGTTTAACTAAAAAATTTTTAGATCTAAATACTTGTATAAAAGAGTTTATTTGTTTTGCGTTGAAATCTTTGTTAATAATTAGAGCTTCTTGTTCTGATTTAGGGATCTGAAAGCTTTTAAGTACTTCCTTTATATTTTTATCCACAATACATAGTCCACCATAAAGAGAGTGGTATAAAGCAAAATTATTATCTGTTCTTTGAATTATTTGTAGATATTTCGAAATTTGAAATCTTTCTTTCATAGTGTTCGTTATCCTAAATAGTTAACATCTACTTCTTTTTCGGTTGCATTTTCGATAAGTTTTTTAGTAATTCCTTTAAATATCTCGCATGAACTTTTTTCTATTACATCAATTTTATGGTATTTTTTTTCAAGAGATCCCATACATACTCCCGAACAAAAACCTTCGATTTCACATCCTTGGCATTCGGGAGCATTTCGATAGGCT
>JAKSCO010000143.1 GCA_022360575.1 Bacteroidales bacterium
GTAATGTTACACTTATTGGAGCAATATCAGCCATTATGGTTAATACTACTTTTATGTGTATTGTATTAAGCCTGTTTCATCTCACCAAAAGAGTTTTGGGAAATAATATTGGGAATCTATCATTTATTGTTTATTGGATAGGATTTGAGTATTGTTATTTAAACGCCGAGATATCGTGGCCATGGTTAAACTTGGGGAATGCTTTTGCTAAAAATATTTATTTAATACAATGGTACGAGTATACCGGGGCTTTAGGAGGTACGTTGTGGGTTTTATGCTTAAATTTCTTTCTGTTTAAAATTATCAAAACCCGCAAATTCGATCTTGTAAAAACAAGTCTTTATATAACATTCTTTATTCTTCCAATCTTTATATCTATCTATATTTTTAATAACTATAAAGAAAAAGAAAACAAGTGCGAAATAGCAATTATACAGCCCAATATCGATCCCTTTAATGATAAGTTTAATAAAGAAAATGAAAAAGATCAGATACAAACAATCTTAAATTTAGCTCAAGATGTAGTTACACCAAACACCCAATACATTATAACTCCCGAAACATCATTAAGCAATCCTGTGTGGGAACAAAACCTACGAACAAATACCTCAATTCGGCAGTTTACCCACTTTACCAATACACATCCCAGTGTTCATTTTATTATCGGACTAAACTCTTTTGTACAATATCAAGCTAACGAAAAACCATCATTTACTGCTCGGTTTAACAAAGAGCAGAACTTTTACTACGATGCTTACAACACAGCTCTTCAAATTGATAGTAGCTTGCAGTTTCCGATATATCACAAATCGAAACTGGTTATAGGAGTAGAAAAAATGCCTTTCGTTAAATATTTTAGTTTTCTCGATAAGTTATCGATTAAGCTAGGAGGTATTTCGGGAAGTTTAGGCATTCAGGATTCGTGCAAAAATTTTAACCATCACAGCAATAAAATTTCAATAGCTCCTGTAATTTGCTACGAGTCGATATATGGCGAGTATGTTAGCAAATATGTAAAAAAAGGAGCCAATTTTATTTTTATTATAACCAACGACGGCTGGTTTGGTAATACTATCGGACACAAACAACATTTTAACTACTCGAAACTACGAGCTATTGAAACACGACGTAGTATTGCGCGTTGTGCAAATACAGGAATTTCTGCTTTTATAAATCAACGAGGCGAAACACTCGAAAAAACCAACTGGTGGACTCGCAAAGCAATTCGGCAAGATTTAAAACCGAATACTAAAATTACTTTTTATACCCAGCATGGCAATTATATTGGACGAATAGCAATCTTTTTATCTATTATACTGGGTTTATATCTATTAAGTAAATATCTAATTTCTGTTTACAATAGAAATATATCGTAAGTCAAGCATTTAAAATCTTAATTCGAACTTAATTCTGAAATGGCTCTCTCAATTACTTCGTCTGTAGTTTTCATTGTCGTGTCCAAAGCTACAGATATATCCGGATCGACCCCATTATCTAAATGATTTCCTAAATAATCGATAAATTCGCTTGTCGATAACTGATACTGCCATCCATTAGCAAGATATCCATCAGAGAAACCACCACTTCCACCACCCGAACGCTGACCTATTGTTCTTACATTTTCGAGCGGTTTTACCGAGTATAATAAGGTTGTTGTTGCACTAAAACAAAGACGATCGGTTACAACCATAACAGGCTTCAAAAATTTATTCTCGCTATCGGTAGGTTTCAAGTAAATTTTATTTTTCGAAAAATCATTCGCCCCTGGCCCATGTTTAAAATTCTCATAACCTAAATAAACTTCTTTATCGGTAAGATACCCTGCAAACTTAGACGAAAGTGCAGGATCGCCACCTGTATTCTGACGCATATCCAAAATTAAACCCTTAGCATCTTTCACTTCTTTAAAAATCATTTCAATTTCATCATCGGTAAGTTCTATATCCCACGACGGAACCCATATATAACCAATATCTGTTGA
>JAKSCO010000171.1 GCA_022360575.1 Bacteroidales bacterium
TGGAAATTATTGATAGATTTATTTTAGCAAGTGAACTTAAGACATGATTGTGAAAACTTGCAATCTCGTCTTTTTCTTCTGTTTTTTGTTTTGTTGGGGATATATCTAAAACTACAAGCTTGTCAATAATCTCTGGATTTGAATCAGCTATAAACATTGCAAGTTTTCCGCCCATAGAATGACCAATAATATGACACTTAGTGATTGCAAGTTTTTTTATTAAAGAAACAATATCATTAGCCATTATCTCGAAATTATGGTCATCTGAGTGTGGCGATTTCCCATGATTTCTTAAATCTGGAACGATAACTCTATATCTGTGTTCAATTTGTTTGGAAATGCTTATCCAATTGTCAGAACACCCGTATAAGCCATGCAGAATGATAATTGTGTCTTTATTTTTAATGCCAAATTCGCGATAAAATAAGTTCATTGCCATAAATTTATTGAAGAGAAACGGAAGTATTTTATTTGTGTAATATACAAAACAATATAAAGCTGTTTCAAAAATAGTTTGTCTAAAACAATTTGAATCAGCTTTATAATATGTTGTTTATATCCTTAGTAAATTAGTGATAAAGTTAAATAATCTTTACCTAGTTGTTCTTAAGTTCTCTAAGGTACATTTGGATCGTATTTTCAAGTCCAAAGTAGAGCGAATCGGAGATTAAAGCATGTCCTATTGATACTTCATCTATAAATGGAATGTTTTTCTTTAGAAAGCCTAAGTTTTCTAAATTTAGATCATGACCTGCATTTATTCCAATGCCTAAATCTTTAGCATAATTTGCAGCTTTGATAAAAGAAGAAATAGCTTCTGTTTTATTGATTGAGAATTGATCTGCATATGGTTCTGTATAGAGTTCAATTCTGTCTGCTCCACAGGTTTTTGCGTAATCAATATTTTGTTTTTGCGTATCGACGAAAATTGAAGCTCTACTCCCAATCGAGTGAATTTGTTTAATGACATCAATTAAGAAATCCTGATTTTTCTTAGTGTCCCATCCTGCATTAGATGTTAATGCATTTGGAGGGTCAGGAACTAAAGTTACTTGATGTGGTTTCGTTTCTTCAATTAGTTTCATGAAGCTATTGTTTGGGAAACCTTCAATATTGAATTCAGTTGTTACAATTTGCTTTATCTCCCGTACATCATTATAAGTAATGTGTCTTTCATCTGGGCGAGGATGTACTGTTATTCCTTGGGCTCCAAATCTTTCACAGTTTTTTGCAGCGAGGGTAACATTAGGTGTATTTCCTCCTCGTGCATTTCTAATGGTTGCTATCTTATTTATATTTACGCTAAGCTGTGTCATTTTTATCTACACTTTTTTGCAAATATATGTTATCTTTATCAAAGCCTTATTCATAATATTAATAGAATTGTATTAGGAGCTTAATATTGTTAACCATTTTATAGTATTGATGTTTGCCAAAGATTTGATTTCTACAATAATTCCTACAGTAGAATCTACTGATTCAGGAAATAAAGTATTAGGGTGGATGGATTTTTATAAAGTCTCTCACCTTCCAATAGTAAAAGATCATGAGTATATAGGATTGATTTCAGAAACAGAGATTTATAATTTGGATTGTGGAGATCAAGAAATAGGTAGCTTCAATTTAAGTGTGATGCGTCCGTTTGTTTATGAAATGCAGCATCTTTGGGAAGTAGTTGCATTGTTCTCAAAATTTAGACTTTCCGTGGTTCCTGTCTTGGATGAGCGTGAATCTTTTGTTGGGACAATTAGTTTGACAGATTTTTCAACTGTTTTTTCAAAGTTAACATCGGCTGATCAGATCGGGAGTATAATTGTTTTGGAAATCGGAGTTAGAGATTATTCACTGACAGAAATTTCTAGAATTGTTGAAGAAAATGACGCAAAAGTATTAAGTGTTTCAATTGGAAGTAGAAACGATACGACTTTAATAGATGTTACTCTAAAACTAA
>JAKSCO010000265.1 GCA_022360575.1 Bacteroidales bacterium
TAGTTCTGTATGCAAATGTCAGCAACTTACTTAATACCGATAATGTACAATCAGTAAATTACAACTACAATTACAGTAAAAAGTTTAACGAATTATATTCAAAACGTTCGTTCTATTTCGGGATTAATATAATGTTTTAAACACAAAAATACTTACTTACTGATAATAAACACCTTTAACCCGTCGACTAACACCCTATTGACCGTCGAGAGACACCCTTTAGGTAGTTCCAGACAAGCTTTTAGTAGTTAGTTAACTACCTTTAGCCTGTTTCTCGACACCCTATTCGTTGTTTTAAACAAGCTTTCACCAGTTAATTAAAACTTTCAGACTGTAAACAACAACCATTTGAGCGTTTATAATGAGCGTTTTACGGGGAAGTTTTTAACGCAATATTTTTCGAACAAAAGCAACGGTAAAATACGACATCAAGAATAATCCTACAAAACCTTCAATTCCAGATAGCCAACGAAAAGCTCCTGAGGGATAATAATCGCCATATCCTATAGTCAGAAATGTTATAGCGCTATGATAAAAAGAAACAGCTATTGCTCCTAGTTTATCGGGATCGCCCAACGACGACACTATTTGAGTATCGATAAATAATGGAAGAATTAAATATAAAAGAGAAAAGAAAATATAACTAAAAACCATACTAGTTAAAACTCTCAAAGGATTTGTAGCATACAAGCCCACCTTATCGAAAATTAACCACTTAAAAGCATATAAAGGATATGTCCATATTCGACTAATAAGCTTATGCTTCACTGCATCATGCAAATCGGCATCAAGCTCGTTTCGCTTAAACTCAACGTATGCTTTATCTTCGTCGGCATACTGACCTGTATTATTAAAATTTTCTTTTAAAATACGAAACTGCTCGGCAAAATTTCGTTTATTTTTCGATTCTTGCGAATAAACTAAATCTTTTACATTACATATTGTCCAATCGATATATATACGACCTATTAATCGCATTCCCGAAAAATTTATTGTTTCGATATTTAAATTAAGATCCGACGGTTTTAAATCGATAATATCACGAGCAATAGTATTAGATAAATCAATTAACTTACATTTCTCGACTCGCAAATCGACATAATAATCAAGATGACATGATTTTAACGATAAAGTTTTTATTCGAGAGCTATTAAAACTTAAGTTTCCTTTTCCAAACTCCGAGTTATCAAGTATCAACCATGATTTTTCAAATTCGACCTGTTCAAAAGATACATTTCCGTCGCCCCAATTTGTTTTCTTAAATGTAATTTTTCCGTGCCCATGTTGACATCCTTCAAAAGATTTTTCTCCATTTCCGAAAATTGCTCTATTAAAATTTACTTTCTCGCAAGCAAACTCACTTGTTCGAAAATCTATACGCCCGTTTCCAAACTCGGTACGTTCGAAAATTAATTCGTTGCAATGGAACTGAGAAAAATGAAAATCAATTTTTCCATCTCCAAAACGTGCTACTTTAAATGATACTTGCTCCGAATTAAATTCGGCATTAATAAAACTTACATCACCTTTATTAAATTCGGTATTCAAAAACAATAGTTTTCCTGATCCAAATTTTGCATATTGAAAATTCTTATGCCCAGTACCAAAAAATGAATTTTTAAAGTTAACCAGACTATCGCCAAAATTAACATTCGAAAAATCGACATTTCCGTTATTAAAGTATGTGCTACTAAAATTAACACTACCATTATTAAATATTGCTGAGTTAAACGATATTGTTCCATTTAAGAAATGTGTATTTTCGAAGTTTTTGAATCCTTCTTCAAATTGGGCAAAAGAAAAATCGCTTATGATATGAGAATCGAAGAAGGTGTTATATGCCGAAAATCCAACCAGTTTAACATAAGCTTTTTTATCAAGATTTCGACTTTTACGATATTCGCTAAGAGAGAAATTTTCAATATAACAATAATCTAAATCAATTTCTTTTCCTTGATCAATACATGCATATACTTGTTCTTTATCAACAAATCCCAGTTCGGTATAGGCTATCTCTTTTTTATTTTCGTCGAGAAAAGAAATAGCTACTGTATTCGATAATTGTTTTCCTTTTTCAGTTTTAAAGGGAGAATCTTTAACTTTTATTTTATAAATAAAGAAATCGTTAATCATTCTTAAATGCTTATCGTTTAAATCAAATATACTAAAATAAACTTAAACACAGAACCGAATACTTTGTTTACCAAACAACTAAAAAAATATAAGTATTACCATCCTTTTTCGGCTATTCCGCCTCCCAAAACAATTTCATCATTGTAAAAAACAACAGGCTGACCCGGAGCTACAGCCCAAGCAGGTTTTTGCAGTTGCAACTCAATAAAATCCGATGACATTTGTGTTACTAATGCTGGCTCGTCGGGATTTAAACCTAAACCACGAACATTAATCATTACTTTATCTCCAAGCGAAATATCCTGAGGGTTTATCAAACTAATATTACTTACTAAAATATGATAATGATTTAGGGCTTCTTTAGTTCCTACTTGAAGTTGATTATTTTCCGAATCGATATGTGTAACATA
>JAKSCO010000230.1 GCA_022360575.1 Bacteroidales bacterium
AAAAAACTGGTTTAGATTAAATCTAAACCAGCATATGTTTTTTATTAAATATCTAAGTGATAAATAGGTCCTGTTGCTGGAGCAGGTAATACTATAATTACAAATTTATCATCTGCTGCTGCTGGATGGTTTTCCCAAGCTGTTGCAAGAACAGGCCATTTTCTTCCTCCTGCTACATAATCTGATCTTCTTGAAACTTCATCATTTATTCCTGTTAAAGTAAAAGTATAACGAGTTACTTTTCCGTTTACTACAGGAAATGCTTGATTTGTTAACACTAAATCATTACCTGAAGCAGGAAAATCAGCATCTACAGTTTCTTCATCCAAATCATCAAAAGTTCCGTCAGATCCATCTAATTTATCAAGAATCGTTACTTTATCGGCTGATAAGTTATCAACATTAATGGTCCAATCTACCTTATAATTTGTAGCTCCATTTATTGCAATATCAAATTTTACATCTGTAGCAGCTAAATCTCCACAATTATTATCTACATCATCTTCATTGCCAAAACTACATGAAGGAGCATTTATAACTTCTATATCTTGGGTTTGCCAATCACCTTGACATCCTGTAGCCGAAACCTCTCTTACCCCTAATTTATATGTTCCTACTTCATTAAAGAGAATGTCTTTCATATTTTCAGTTGGTGTATATTCATTTGGTAAAGCTGGAACTTCAATACTTGGATTTGCTCCTTCAGGCATAGTTAAGTCTGAATTTTCAGGATCACTGAACGACCATTCAAATGAAGAATTAATTAACCATCCATCTCCTACTTTGTATTCTGGGTTGAAATAAGCATCAGGCTCAACATAAAAAGGAATTTTTTTCCCTACTGTTACTTTATGTTCTCCTCCTGTTTTGGATAACTCACCTTTATATTCATAATGAGTTGGCTCTCGAACTAGATCTGGAGCTTTAGCTAAAGCTGGAGTTTGATCTGGAGTTTGTGCATAAGCCCCCGAAATAAGTAAGACTAAAGTTAAAGTTGCCAGAACTTTTAGCAAGTTTACATTTTTCATGATTTTAAAAATTTAAGTTAATATAATTTATCTTTTTACATCTCTGTATTTATGCAAATACAAAC
>JAKSCO010000189.1 GCA_022360575.1 Bacteroidales bacterium
AGCCTCTGATATAGCTTATTTATATTCATTTATACAAATGAAATCAATCTCTTCTTAAAATCCAAAAACTAACGTATTAATGTCACTGTACCAACAATGGGCTCGGCTCCATTATTCAATTCTATAACATAATAATACGTATCCATTGGGAGCTTTTTTCCTTCCATATTTCGTCCATCCCAAAAATCATCATTCTTGTTAGACTGGAAAACACCATCGCCCCACCTGTTGTATATATTAACCACAGCATCAGGATATTGTTGCAATTCTTCAATTACCCATGTATCGTTTATATTATCATTATTAGGGGTAAACGCATTCGGAATCTTGAATTTGCCACAAAAACGAACAATAACAGTATCTGAGTTTTCGCAACCAAAGGGAGTAACAATCTTAACCCATATCTTTTGATTGTAAGGCTTATAACCTACAGTATAAAAAGGCGACGCCGAACCATCAAACCATTCATAATTTCCGTCAATATCAGAAACATCAAACTCTAACTCTTGGTCGTTGCACAAAACAGTGTCTTTTCCTAAATCAACAATAGGCAAATCGTGTACAATCAATTTTGCTGTGTCGGCTCCAACACATCCATTTTCGTCGACAACACGCACCCAATAATCACCTGTTTCTGATGCAACAAATGTTTCGCCTGTAGTTTCGCCATCTTGCCAGATATAATTAAGCTCTTTGCTCGAAGCGATAAAAGTATGTGTTTCGCCTTCGCAAATATTTACTTCGTCTAAACCAATATCAACATAAGGAGATGTTACCAATAAGGTTTGGTAATAAGGTTCGCCTTCGCAACCATAAATATTTGTTTCGGTAACAGTTATTTTGGCCATACCTTGCTTCGAGTTCCATAAAATGTAGACAGAATCATTGTAAAATTTTACTACTTCGCCCCCTTCAATCTCCCAATAAAAATCAGAATCTACACCTCCGGCAACTCTATATTTTTCTACAGTTCCACCACAGGCATTAGGTAATAGGGGTTGGTTTTGTGCACTTAAATAGCTTAAGCTTATTAGTAATAATAATATACAAATTATCTTCTTCAATCTGGTTTTTAGGTTTATTAGAGCTTAAAAAAAACTGGTTTAGATTAAATCTAAACCAGCATATGTTTTTTATTAAATATCTAAGTGATAAATAGGTCCTGTTGTTGGAGCAGGTAATACTATAATTACAAATTTATCATCTGCTGCTGCTGGATGGTTTACCCAAGCTGTTGCAGGAACATCCCATACTCTTCCTCCTGCTATATAATCTGATCTTCTTGAAATCTCATCATTAATTCCTGTTAAAGTAAAAGTATAACGAGTTACTTTTCCGTTTACTACAGGAAATGCTTGATTTGTTAACACTAAACCAGCACCTGAAGTAGCAAAATCAGCATCTACAGTTTCTTCATCCAAATCAGCAAAAGTTCCTGTTGATCCATTTAATGCATCAATAACAGAGGCTTTATCGGCTGTTAAGTTATCAACATCAATGGTCCAATCTACCTTATAATTTGTAGCTCCATTTATTGCAATATCAAATTTTACATCTGTAGCAGCTAAATCGCCACAATTATTGTCTATATCAGGTCTATCACCAAAATTACATGAAGGAGCATCGATTACCTTTATTACTTGCAATTGAATATTTCCGTCACAACTCGCAGAAGATTCTCTTACAGCTAAGGTATATTCTCCTTTTTCATTAAATGTGATATCAGGATTGATTACAGTATTACTAGTGAAAGTAGGTTTTTTATCAGCAGCCGATGGATCTACAGCTCCTGTTAACTCCGCATCATCAAACGACCACAAGAATGTAGAAGTAACACCCCAGCTATTTGCTTCTGTGTAGTTTGGGTTATAATAAGCATCAGGCTCAACATAAAAAGGAATAGGTTTCCCAACTGTTACTGTATGAGAAATATCATTTTTCTTTGTTAAGTTTACATCTTTTTTTTGTGCATAAGCCCCCGAAATAAGTAAGACTAAAGTTAAAGTTGCCAGAACTTTTAGCAAGTTTACATTTTTCATGATTTTAAAAATTTAAGTTAATATAATTTATCTTTTTACATCTCTGTATTTATGCAAATACAAAC
>JAKSCO010000156.1 GCA_022360575.1 Bacteroidales bacterium
AAAGCTGCATTGGCTGTTGTTTTTCGCCAAAATAAACCTAATAAGAAAATAGCCAAAATCCCAGGGCTAACCATTCCGGTGTATTCTTGAATATACTGAAAAGCTTGATCTAAATTATTGAGTTGAGGAGCAACCAAAATAGCAATTGTTAAAGCTACAATAGCTGTTATACGACCTATAGTAACTTGCTTTTTATCGTCGAGTTTTTGTTTCGAAAACTGATTGTAAATATCCATAGTAAAAATAGTGGATGTGCTATTGAGCATGGATGCCAACGAAGAAACAATAGCCGCTGTTAATGCAGCAAAGGCCAAGCCTTTAAATCCGTATGGCAACAAGCTAAGCAACCAAGGATAAGCTTTATCGGCGTGTGCCATAGTTGGAATATGCTGCGAAGCTCCATTGCCAAGATGCGAAAGCAAATCGGGATTACCTACAATAACATAAGCAGCAATTCCGGGAATAACGACAATGCAAGGCAATAAAATTTTAAGATATCCGGCAAATATAACTCCTCGCTGAGCTTCTTTAATACTTTTAGCAGCTAGGGCTCGTTGTATAATATATTGATTAAATCCCCAGTAATACAAATTTGCAACCCACATTCCGCCAAGCAAAACACCAATACCCGGAAGTTTCGAATAAAATGGATGTTCTTTATTTAGTATCATATCGAATCTATCGGATGCCGAATGCAAAAGTTCTTTAGCTCCCTGCCAAGCACCACTATCGCCACCAACAGCATCTAAAGCAATATAAGTAGTTAGTAGCCCTCCGCCAATTAAAAATATTACTTGTATTACATCGGTCCATGCTACAGCCGACAAACCTCCGTATATCGAATATACAACAGCAAACAAAGCAAGTCCTAATATGCCATAAATTAGGGGTACATCCAGAATAGTTTTTAATGCCAATGCCCCCAAATATAAAACTGAAGTTAGGTTTATAAAAATATAAGTCAGAATCCAAAATACGGCTAAAATAGTACGTACTCTATTGTCGTATCGCTTTTCGAGAAACTGAGGAATGGTATAGATTTTTTTCTCGAGAAAGACCGGTAAAAAAAACTTTCCTACTAAAATTAAGGTGATAGCAGCCATCCATTCGTACGAAGCAATTCCTAGCCCAATAGCAAAACCCGAGCCCGACATACCTATAAATTGTTCGGCCGAAATATTTGCAGCAATTAACGAAGCTCCAATAGCCCACCAAGGTAATGCTTTACTTGCTAAGAAATAGTCTTTAGCTGTTTTGCTTGTTCCTTTTTTTGTGCGCGAAACCCATAATCCAACAGCTATAATTAATAGTCCGTAAGCAATAAATATTGCATAATCAATAAACGAAAATCCAGTATTCATAGTAATAAGATTTATTAGTTTTATAAAAATTCTATTCCATTCGATATTTCTACCTTAAAAACATCAGCAATAATGTCGGTTTTTTCTTTATACGATTTAAGTATTTGCTGTATAAACGACTCTAATTTATTTGTCTTTACCAAATTAATAGTACATCCTCCAAAACCTCCGCCCATCATTCGTGCTCCGAGAACGGCATTAATTTTTCGTGCTTCGTTAATCAAAATATCTAACTCAGCACAACTCACTTCGTACAAGTCTTTCAATCCATAATGAGTTTCGTAAAGCAAGTCTCCTACTCTATCCCAATTGCTAGTATTTAAAGCTTCGCAAAATAAGTCTACTCGTTTATTTTCGCGTACAACATACAAGCATCGTTTATAAATTAGTGGCGATAAATATTGCCTGTTTTCATTCAGCTGTTTTTCTGAAATATCGCGTAAACTATTAACTTCAGGCAAATACTTTTTTAAAATATCAACTCCCTCATCGCACTCTTGCCGTCGAGTATTGTATTCTGATTGGGCTAATGAGTGTTTCACATTTGAGTTTACTAAAACAATGCTATAGTTACTAAGATTAAAATTATGGAAAGTATAATTTAATGATCTACAATCGAGCTTAAGTACTGTATTTTCTTTTGCATGAGTAATTGCAAATTGATCCATAATACCACATTTAACACCCACAAAATTATTTTCGGCAGCTTGTGCCAGTTTTGCAATCTGTATTGATTCTAATTGTAAATCGAACAATTTGTTTAAACCTGCAATTAGTCCACACTCTATAGCTGCCGACGACGACAATCCTGCACCAATAGGTAAATTACCTCCTAAAACACAATCGAAACCATGTAAATCGAAACCAGCATTTACTAATTCGATATAAGAACCTAATAAATAATTTGCCCAATGAGTTTCGCTATGCGAAACATTACAACATGCAATATCAATACTTTCGTTAAAGTTAAGAGCATAGATTCTAATTCGGTCTCGATTATTTTTCTGTATTGCTAAAAATATATTTAGATCAATTGTTGTTGGCAAAACAAATCCTTGATTATAATCGGTATGCTCGCCGATAAGATTTATACGACCCGGTGATTTTATTATAATAGGATTACTTCGATACAACTCTATAAACTTATCCTTAACATTCTTTTGATTCATATTTTTTTTATCTGTTTGTCTAATATGATAAAAATCCCTCATCGTGAAATTCGTTTGGGATTATTCTACTTTTCGTGCTTATACAGGAGTAATAAATGAGCTGCCGACCAACTAAAATGATTTACTCGCATACCCTTCCCGTCGATAGGCCAATAATTTTCGCGAATAGGAGCTTGTTGTTTTAATCCCTCCAAACGATCAAATATTTGCAGAGTATACTCATTTGCTTCGGTATAACAATCGTAATTTGTTAATGCTTGTATAGCAAAATATACTTGATCGAGCCAAATAGGGCCTCTCCAATATTTAGTAGAAAATTCGGGATTGTCTTTGGGAGCTGTAGGGAAAGGAATATATGTACTAAACTTAGTTGTGTCAAACATATTTTGGATTACTTCTTGAGCTTTATTGGGCGATGCAAGCAGGGCGAATAAAGGTATCCACCCCTCAGGGCCTTGCGTCGCTATTGTTTTTTGTGTTTTTATATCAATATCGTAATAATAGCCTGTATGTTTGTCATACATTTTTTCATTAATGAGTTTTTGCAATTTCGCTGCCTCTGTTTTATATGTTTTACTTACATCTGCATTGCTTAGCTCGTTTGCTATTTTGGCTATCATTAGTTTCTCTTTGTACAAATACGAATTTAAATCGACCGACTCTTGGTTAAATGCATAATTCTGCTTATCAATTTTTACCATTGTTGCCTCATCAAACCGAATGGCATTATCCATTCCGCTCTCCCATTTTGCAGCAATCAGGCTTCCGTCGGATGAACCATATTCGCACAAATTATTTTTATTTGCATCTCGAAATTTATACCACCACTGATGATATTTTATAAGCTTAGGATACATCTCGTATAAAAAATCAATATCATTAGTAGATGTGTAAACGTTCCATATTGCCCATCCCGAAAGAGGTGGTTTTGTGTTTAACCAATTGTTTTCGGTTTTATTAGCATAGATACAATCGGCAATCATACCGTCTGCATTCTGATAATCGTACATTGCTCTAATCTGATTTTTTGCCAAATCGGGCTCAAAACAAGCTAAAGCAACTGCATGTTTCCACGAATCCCAAGCCCAAAAGCCATTGAAATAATTCACTGCATACGACGGAAATAATCCATCGTGTAATAAATCGCCATAGGCACAACGCCAATTATTAATTAAGGTAATTACCGATTTTACAGCTATATGCTGATATTCTTTTCTATTAGCCCAGCCGGCATTACTCTTTAGAGCATTGTCTATATAAGAATTCCATCTATATGTATTTTGCAATAAATAAGTGTGTGGATTTGTTAAAGCATCGTTTATCAAGTCGGCATTATTGTGTTTATGACATTGAAAGTCGTTATACGACACCACAGTACTAATACAGTTGTGTGTAGCTAAATTAATGGGGAACATACGAGCAAGATACGAACTATCGTTTACAATTAATTGCTTTATGCGAGCTTTTTCTCGAAAGTAAATATTTAACTCCGAATTTATTTCAGTTCCTTTTATATGGATACTCGTATTTCGTGAACAAACCTTTGCCTCCGAACTAAAAACATTCCCTTTCCAAACAGGGATTACACTACAGTTAGATTTTATATTGTCGAATTTAGCACAAATAAGCGCATCGTATTCCGAAATAAAAATAAGAGAAATATCCAGATCGAAATCAGAATATTTTAGCTTACGCACAAGTTTGCCCGGATAAAAAACAGATTCGGATTTGAGTGGAGATAACAATATAGAATTCTCGTCAAGGATTTCGAAATTAAGTAAGGATTTCGAAATCCATTTTCCTTGTGTCATTAAAAAAGGGCCCGTAAATGTATATCTGTTTTCAGAAACACTATCGGGTAATGCAAAACCAAACCAAGCCCCTTTATCGGAGAAACAAAACGATTGCCAGTCGATAGCCTGCCGTGGGGTATTTTTAAGATTCAGAACATTCTTAAATTCGTTTGCTTTGTATCTAAACTTATACTTAGTTCTTAATTGTTGGCTAAAACCCAAACCTAAAAGGCAAATAAAAATACCAACCAATAAGCTAACTATTATTTTATTGATTTTTGATAAATACATCATTTATACTTGTTTTATTAAGATTTATAGGTATAATAGAATATGAGTACGAATATTTTTTTGCTGGTAAAGTATACTGTTTATGAGTTCGGGCACCCCATGTATTATCGCCACCTACCCCCATTTGTTGATAATCGATATTTAAACTAATTACATCTCCTTTTTTTATTTCATTTCCATGACGCGGAGCCGAACTATTGTAACGCTCGAGTAATTTCTTATCAAATTGTTGTGCATTTATATTAAGTAAAGTATCGCCAATAAACATTAATCCATTTCCATTTTTATCCGATAAAACAAGCCAACGAACATCTGTTTTATTTCCATTCTCCTGAGGACGCACATAAGGATGATACTGTTCCCAAACAGTTGCTCGATAAATACCTACAGCAGCTCCTGTTTTTCTATCCCAATACGACTCGTGAGCTCCCCGCCCATACCATTGTATATTTTCAAACTCAGCTTTTAGCAACATCTCGTTTCCGAAACGAGGCAATTCGGGCAAACTATCTAAATGAGGAGTAAATATATTTTCGACACTTATTTTCCCCGAAGGATTCATTGTATAAGCTACTATATGCTGTGTTCCTGTTTCTTTATGCGAATAAATTGTTGATATATGATACGAGTCTTTTTCTTTTTTGATTTTTATATCATCTAGTTTTATTTTATCGAAAAATTTATTCCACAATTTACATCTCGAAAACATTAAGTTTCCTAAATCATTGTCGGTTGGTGCTCTCCAAAAATCAGGTTTAGGTCCCGATTTAAAATATTCTAACTTATTTATTTGATACGATTTTATCAGTCCGGTTTGCCTATCTAATGTCAATTTAAATTTATTATTCGAGAGTATGAGCTCCGATTCTTTTTCGGTTAATATTAGCTTGTCTGAATATACTTGTTTTTTCTTTTTTGTTTTATACAGTGGCAATTTAAATTGTTGCCAGGCTATTAAATGATTTTTAGGCACCAATTGCTTCTCGAATCTACGTCGAGCATAAAAAGTTAATATATACTCCGTATTGGGTGTTATATTTCCGATTTTTATATTTGGATTTATTTCGATTCTTCTTTTTGGTTCCAGATCGATATTAGGAAGTTTGCCGCTTTTTATTATTTTACCATTTGCCATTAAATCCCAAGTAAAATAAAACTCACTCAGATTTGTAAAATCATATTTATTTTCTATTTCGAATAGCTGTTTATTTAAATCCAATGCTTTAAACTCAATATTCTCGTATACTTTCTTTACTTCCCAAATGTGAGGATTTAAATTACCATCGGCCTGAATTAAGCCATTAGCACAAAAATTTGAATCATTTAGATGTTTATCATCAAAGTCGCCTCCATAAGCCCAAACAGGAATTGTATTTATTTCCTTATAAATTGTCTGATCAATCCAATCCCAAATAAAACCTCCTTGCAGCATAGGATATCTCTCAATAACATCCCAATAATCTTGTAGATTACCAACACTATTGCCCATAGCATGAGCATATTCGCATAGTATTAAAGGTTTGTTGTGTTTTTCGGTCACATATTTCTTCAGAAAATCAATATTACGATACATAGGACAAACAATATCGGTATGCGAATTGTACCATGCAGGCTGATATTGTATAGGACGGCTTTTATCTTTTGATTTTATATATCGATATAAAGTTTTAAAATTAAGCCCATCGCCAGCTTCGTTTCCCATAGACCATATTATGATACTTGCATGATTTTTATCGGTTTCGATTAAGCGATGAGTACGATCTAAAAATGCTTTTTCCCATTTCGGATTATCAGTAATCGGAGCATAACTTTCTTCGTGAAATTGCATCCCATGAGCTTCAATATTGGCCTCATCAACAACATATAGCCCGTATTTATCGCACAAATAATACCAATACGGATCGCTAGGATAATGACTCGAACGCACAGCATTTATATTAAACTGTTTCATTAGTTTAATATCTCGTTCCATATTTTTACGCGAAGCATACCTCCCTACATAAGGATCAAATTCGCATCTGTTTACTCCCTTTATATATATAGGAACTCCATTAACCAACATCTGCTCCCCTTTTATTTCTACTTTCCGAAAACCAAAATCTTGAGAAATAAGTTCGCTCTGGTTTTTATATTTTAAACAAGCCCTAATTGTATATAAATATGGATTTTCGGCATTCCATTTATTTGGCTGATTAAAATAATGTGTAAACCAAATGGTATCGTTAAGCTGATTACTTGTTTGTACAAATATGTTGGTGTCAACTAAAAGTTTTTGATCTTGATCTAAAATCTGAATTTCTAACTGAGCTTTCTGAGATGTTTGCTGATGATTCTTTGTTTCGAAACTTACATTTAAAATTCCATCTTTTAAGTTGTCTTCAAGCTCTGGTTTTATATTTATATCATAAATATGATAGTTGTTTTTTGCGTAAAGAAACGCATCTCGTTCGATACCACTTAATCGCCAAGTATCTTGCCCCTCGAGATAACTGGCATCGCACCAACGAGGTATTTCTACAGATACAAGATTCTCTCCTTTTGTAATATATTTTGTAATATTAAACTCAGAAGGAGTTTTGCTGCCTTTACTAAACCCTACCTTTCTCCCATTTATCCACAAATGTAAGCCTGGACGCACCGAAGCGAAATGAATAAATATTTGCTTGTTATTCCAACTATCAGGAATAATAAATGCTCGTTTGTAACACCCCACAGGATTATCGATTTTCTTAAAATGTGGAGGATCGGGAGTAAAAGGATATTCCTCATCAAGATAATATGGAGTTCCAAAACCTTGAATTTCCCAATTGCCCGGCACCTTAATGCTTTCCCACGACGAAATATCAAAACTATTCGAATAAAAACCTTTGGGTTTATCCGACTTGCTTTTGGAGTAATTAAATTTCCACTCTCCATTCAAACTCTGAAAGCTTTTCGATAAAAAGTAATTAAATTCTTTGGCTTGTTCGAAATTATCATACGGAATAAGCAAAGTATGCGGTTCTTCTCGGTTTTTATTCACCTTTTCGGGATTTTCCCAAATATTCTGATTGCATGCCGAACACAATTGCAAAAACAAAATAACAAAAAAAGTATAGCGCATAA
Organism: Bacteroidales bacterium; assembly: GCA_022360575.1. Lineage (GTDB taxonomy): Bacteria > Bacteroidota > Bacteroidia > Bacteroidales > UBA12077 > UBA12077. Next base: position 7,720 of record JAKSCO010000156.1, read on the forward strand.
TTTTATATTTTAGAATTTATATCTCTATTTCAATCATGTTTCTAATAATATCATCAAATGACTCCTGCTTACGAATAAGCTTTGCTTCTCCGTCCAAAATCAAAACTTCTGGTGGTCGATAATTCGAGTTGTAATTCGACGCCATTGATATACCATATGCTCCTGCATTCTTTATCATTAAAATATCTCCTTCGTTCACCTCATTAAGCATTCTATCTTTACCCATGTTGTCTATCTCGCATAAATTACCAACTACAGTATATTTGCGTGAAACACCTTTGTGATTCGATATATTGATAATTTCGTGGTATGCATCATACATCATAGGTCGGATTAAATGATGAAATCCTGTATTTATTCCAACAAAATCGAATGATCCATTTGTTTTTACTATGTCAGCTTTAGCAAGCAAATAACCTGCTTCGCTTACTAAAAAGCGCCCTGGCTCAAACCAAATCTCAAAATTCTTATTATGCTGTTTGCAAAACTTATTATATTCTTTCTCGAACTCGCACCCTAATTTATGTACATCAACAATTTCATCATTAGGTTTATGAGGAACCATTAAACCTCCTCCAAAATCGAAATATTGTAAATGTGGGAAATGCTTACTTAAATCAAACATAACCTTCGCATTCTTCATAAACATTTCGGCATTCATAATTACATGACTTGCATGTATGTGTAAGCCATTAACACAAATTTGATATCGATTAATAATCTCCATAAGTTCATCGAAAAGAGTCAATGAAATACCAAATTTCGATTGATTATGCCAAACCGATTTCCGTCCATCATCAATTTTACTGTAGTGTTCTTTGTTTATATTGGTTCTATCAATTCCATTTGCTTTTTGTTTCTCTATTTCGAAAAGGATATTCGGATTTAACCGAATACAACAGGCTTTGGTATTTCCATATTCTTTTCCAAACTTTTCGAGATTCGAAAGATTTTCTATATTAATAGAAACACCAAGCTCTACCGCTTCTTTTATCGAATCAAAATCAATAATATTAGGAGTAAAAACTATCTGTTCGGGACTAAATCCAGCCTTTAATCCCAGATAGATTTCCTGAATACTAACTGTGTCTAAACCCAAGCCTTCTTTTTTCATCAATTTTAAAATATTGATGTTTGATAAAGACTTTGTTGCATACTTAACCTTTAAATTAACTCCCGAGAAACATGATTTAAAATAATTAATGCGCTCTTTTATTTTCTCGGCATCATACACATATAAAGGTGTACCAAATTGATTTGCTATCTGAACTAAATCTAGTTTTTGTAATTTATATTCGTAAGTCATTGTAATATTTTTTTAGGTATATAGCTTTTCTGGTTGAATTGATTTCATTAATATCTGGGCTCTTCGGATTAATTCCTCTACCCTATTTTGTTGTATTTTAAACGGACGACTAATTAAATGTCGCAAATGCCAATACGACATTCCTATTGCACCCCATATTATATAATAAACAATAAGTTCATTTTCGAGAGTTGTTAATTTACGAACTTTATTGTAAGATATCATAAATGCCTTATATAGATTATTATCGAGTTTATTTTCATGAAAACAAAATCCATTAATTGTCATTCCAACATCAAAAAGTAATTTATCGTAGTTAGCCTCTTCAAAATCGATAATTGCTACAAGTTTATTCCCTTCGAAAAGTGTATTGTCAGGAAACAAATCGGCATGAATAACCCCTTGTGGAAGCTCTGCTTTTAAGGCCTCTTGTAGAAATAGAATTATCTTCTCAAAATCTCGGAAAATATCAGGATACTGATATTCTGCTTTAGAAAAATTACCTATCATTTTCAGACAATCGGGGAGGTTTATAACATTCAATTTCTTCAATTTTTCTTTATCTGGCAAATGTGTTAATTTCCCTATTGCTATAGCTACCTCTGAAGCCACTTGCGAATTTAACAATGGCTCTTTTCCCGACTTAAACTCATACAAAACAATATTTTTATCTCGAAATATAGATACATATTCTCCATCTATTCGTTTTATTGGGAATGCAGTAGGAAAATCAATTTTTTTAAGAGATTCCATCAAACGCATTTCATAATTAATCATCGCCAAAGACTGTTCTTTACAAATACGAAAAAGAAAATTACCTTTATCGCTTACTATTTTATAATTTTCATTAGCAAAACCTCTCGAAATAGCTCTATAAGTAAATCTTTTACCTAGATTATATTCGGGCAAAACCGAGTTTATTATTGTTTCTATTTCACTCATAATTTGTGCAGATTTTATAAATAGTAACTTGCTTATAAATTTCGGTTGGAGTTAATATTGTGTTCGGGAAATTGTTATGATTAGGAGCATCGGGAAAACTTTGAGCTTCGATACAAATACCATAATACTTCTGATATGCTCTGTTTTCTTTCCCAATAAAGCTTCCATCTAAAGCATTTGCTGTATACAATTGAATTGAAGGCTCGGTTGTATAAAACTTAACTGAAACAGGATTGGATTTTTCTGATATTTCGCCGGCAAAACAAGGAAAAGTATTTTTTGCTCCCAAAACATAACTATTATCAAATCCTTTTTGTTTCATCAAAACAATATCTTCTAACTTTCTCGCAACATTAAGATCAAAATCAGTGGTTTTAACCGGAAGTAATTTTCCTGTAGGAATATTCGATTGATCCGTTTCCATAATAAAATCACTGTTAACTCGTACAGAGTGATTCAATACATTGCAACATCCCCCGTTAAGGTTAAAATAAGTATGATTTGTCAAGTTTACAGGTGTGGTTTTATCTGTATTTGCTTCGTACTCTAACTTTATTTCGCCCAAGTTATTAAACGACACAATAAGCTTTATCTCTAGATTTCCGGGATAACCCTCATCTCCATCTTTACTTGTATAAAAAAATTGAACCTGATTTTTATTGTAATCTATTCGATAATCCCAAACAGCTTTATTTAATCCAAAAAAACCTCCATGTAAATGGTTTATACTTTCGTTTCGACTCAATTGGTAAGTACTCCCATTTATATTGAACTTTCCTTGTGCTATACGATTTGCATAACGTCCTACTGTACTTCCGAAATAAAATTTCTCGGGATAATTATGAAACCTTAATAATTCTTCAATATTTCTATATCCTAAAGCAATATCCAGATTTCGATTATTTTCTATAGGTATAATTACAGATAAGATACTCGCTCCATAGTTCGATAAAAGCAATTCTTGTTTTAAGTCATTTATTAATCTTAACGTAACTACCTTTTGATTACGAAAAATAATTTCTTGTTCTTTTTTGATCTGCATTTGTATGTTTTTACAAAAGCTATACAACGAAAATCCTCACGTACCTGCCTCCTTGTAAAATACAATATCTTTATATGTTGCCTGCTTAAAAATTAATAAACCTCATATCACAAATATAACAAAAATTACATACCAGTACCTACCTGTTGTTATTTTTATTACTTTTAAGTTCTTAATAATAACTTTATTCTTTATTCGAATAAGAAGTAAAATAAAACTCAGGCAACAATGACAATACGAATAAATACGATTAAAACTTAGCAATATATTTTCGAATTAAATATAATAAGTACATATTTGATACAAGAAACAAACTATTAGAGCAAGCCATAAATGAAAACTATAGATTATATTTTTATTGATAATAACTTACAAATTCCGAAATACAAACAGTTAGTTAGTTCTATTCAAAAAGCAATTGAATCTGAATTATTACAAAAAGGCGATAAAGTTGATTCAATAAATACAATATGTAAAGCGTTTTCGTTATCGAGAGATACTGTGATGGTTGCTTTTAACGAACTAAAAACACGAGGTATTTTAACTTCAATTCCTGGCAAAGGTTACTATATAAAAAGTACGAATATCAATTTTCAAGAAAAAGTTTTTTTGCTATTTGATGAGCTAAATGCATTTAAAGAAGATTTATACAATTCGTTTATGCGCAACTTAAGCAATAAAATTAAGGTTGATATATATTTTCATCATTTTAACCGAAAAGTATTTAACTCGCTCATAACCGAAAATACAGGGAACTATTCGCGATATGTGATTATGCCTGCTTCTTTCCAAAACTTCTATCCTCTTTTTAGTAAGCTACCTAAAAATCGAATTTATATTTTAGACCAGACCAAAACCGAGTTTAAAAATAAATACCCCGGGGTTTATCAAAACTTCGAGAAGGATATATACAATGCTCTTATTTCGGGGAATGATTTACTGAGAAAGTACAAAAAGTTGATACTCGTTTTTCCGGCAGGAAAAGAACCTAAAGGACAACTTAAAGGCTTTGTTCGATACTGTAATGATTATAACTGGGAATACGAAATTATTCAAAATCCTTTCAACAGAGACATAAAAAAAGAAGAGGTATATATTGCTCCCAACGACAGACATCTTGTTTATCTGGTAAAAGAAATAAATAAGAACAACCTAAATTTGGGGAAAGATGTTGGTCTTATATCGTACAATGATACTCCATTAAAAGAAATTGCTGCAAATGGAATTACTACCATTTCGACCGATTTCGAAAAAATGGGAGAAAGCTTAGCTAAGTTAATAGAAAACAAACAAACAAAACTGATAGAAAATCCCAGCTCGTTAATTATTCGAAATTCGTTATAAAACTTAATTTATAACTCCCGAGCCAATAAGCTCATCTTCATCATACCATGCAGCAAATTGTCCGGCAGCAATTCCTCGTTGTTCTTTTTCAAATTCAATGTATAAACCTTCGGGGGTTTGAATTAATGTACCTTCTTGTAAAGGCTGACGATAGCGTATGCGTATTAGCATTTTTTTTGTTTCGCCAGACTCTAATTTTAAATCTGGGCGTATCCAATGCATCTCGTTATTAGATATAAATAAAGCTTTGCGATACAAACCAGGATGTTCGTCGCCACGACCAACATACACAATATTCTCATCAACATCAATAGCAATTACATACATTGGTTTTCCGGTTCCTCCAATGTTCAAACCTTTGCGTTGTCCTATGGTATAAAAATGAGCTCCTCGATGCTTTGCTATAGCTTTACCATCTTCGCGCTTATATTTATAGGCTTTCGACAAATCGTTTAAATTGCCCGATTTATTTATTGTAGTGTAATACGATTCGGGAATCTCGATAATATCGCCTTCTTTTGCTTGTAGCTTTTGTTGTAAAAATACAGGTAAATCAACTTTCCCTACAAAACAAATCCCTTGAGAATCTTTTCGTGTTGCTGTAGCCAAACCTTGTTCTTCGGCAATTTTTCGCACTTCAGGTTTTAATATCTCTCCTATGGGGAATAGAGCTTTCGAAATTTGTTGCTGACTTAGTTGACACAAAAAGTAGCTTTGATCTTTATTAGGATCGGCACCTGCCAATAAGCGATGGGTCTTGTTTCCGTTTATCTCAACTGTTTCTTTCCGACAATAATGTCCTGTAGCTACATAATCAGCTCCAAGCCGTATAGCTTCATCAATAAATAAATCGAATTTTATTTCGCGATTACAAAGCACATCTGGATTAGGAGTACGGCCTTTTTCATATTCAGAAAACATATATTCAACAACTCGCTCGCGATAGTATTTGCTTAAATCTATCGAATGCAACGGAATGTCTAATTTTTTGCAAACCATTTCGGCAAAAAGAATATCATCTTCCCATGTACAATTGCTTGTTAATGTAACCGAAGCATCATCCCAATTTTTCATGAATAAACCTACAACATCGTATCCTTGTTGTTTTAATAGATATGCAGCAACACTAGAATCAACTCCCCCCGACATACCTATAACTACTTTCTTCATCGCCTGTACTTTCTTTAATTGTTATTTTTAAACTAATCGTGCCCGATTACACCTTTTATAATGACCTCAGACATGGACTGTTAAATAAAATTCGGCTGCAAAGATATATAATACCAATTATATCACCAACAGAATGATTAAATACTATTGTTTTCGTCAATATATCAAGCAATAATTTTTTTTATCAATATTGAGATGGTAATAAAAAACCCATCTGCGAAAGGGTCAGACAGGTTTTTGCTTACGAATTATGTGACGATTTTAAACTGTTTCTTTTGTCTTTTTCGAAGCATTTACATTATGAAAAACTTTATTAAATGAAAACTGCTCCTTTTTTAACGAATCGTGATAGAAAAAGGCGCTTGCTATTTTACATATAGCAATAACTTCTTTGTATATTTCGTCAAGAGTAGCTTCGGCTTCTTTAGTTACTTTCTTAGATACATTTCTGTTAGTGGTTTTTATTGCATTCGATTGTTTTATCTGTTCGGCATACGACAAAATTCTATCGATAAGCTTAACACTGGTTCCTTTATCTACAATTTCGGTTTTTAACGAGTTGCTTAAATTATCTTCGAAAGTATACAATAAATCAAGCAAGGCTTCTTGGTCGCTATTTTGAGCTCGACGCAAATTTCTCTCAAAACCTAAATCTTTAATCATTTCTTTAAGTTTTGATCTATCGCTAGCAAAGTCGAAATCGAGTTGTTTTTTCAGAAAAGACAAATCGCGAATAGCAGGCTGCTGAATAGACAAGATTGTTGCTGTAGCTGTTCTTAATTCTTTGTCCTTATCTATTCCCAGATATTTATCAATAGCATTATCGATTTTCTTTGATAGCTTATTCGCATATTCCTTTGTCCATTGGGTTCGAGCCGACGACAATTCGGATAAACTTAATTTAAATGTTTCTACAATTGATTTTGATGTCAATAACATATCAACATCCTTTGAGCTATAAGTTCTTTTTCGTGTCATAATGTTATTATTAATCGTTTATTATATAATTTACACTTTTTTAACCAAAACATCAACTTATACAATTCTTTATCAGAAGAAACATTTCAATAAAACAAGTACAGCTAATGATTCCTGTTTTAATGATTTCGAGAATAAAAAACAATTGAGGATTTGTAAATCGAAGTTCTGATATCTGTTACGACCTCGGATGGTGTTGAATTATTACATCTCGTAAATATTCTCTATCGAGATGCGCATAAATTTCGGTAGTAGTAATCGATTCGTGTCCTAGCATTTCTTGTACTGCTCGTAGGTCGGCACCTCCCTCAACCAAATGTGTTGCAAACGAATGTCTGAATGTATGAGGACTTACATTCTTGCTTATTTCAGCTTTCTTAACCAGCTTTTTTATAAAATCGAAAATTGTTATTCGCGACAATTGCTTTCCTCTACGATTTAAGAATACTATATTCTCGCTACTTTTATCAATTTTAGCCATCATATTTCGATCTTGAAAGTACAACTGAATTTCTTTTATGGCTTTTTTGCCTATAGGAACCAAACGCTCTTTGCTTCCTTTACCCATCACTCGGATAAATCCATGTTTAAAATACAAATTTGATATTTTAAGATCGATAAGCTCTGACACCCTTAAACCGCAGCTATAAAGTGTTTCGATAATTGCTTTGTTGCGCTGTCCTTCGGGTAAACTTAAATCAATAGCTGCAATAATTGTATCTATCTCTTCGACCGAGAGCACCTCGGGCAACTTACGTCCTAAACGCGGAGTATCCAACAAGCTTGCAGGATCGAGGGTAATTAAATCTTCGAGTAATAGATATTTAAAAAATGCTTTTAAGCCTGATGTTATTCGTGCCTGCGAACTAGTATTTAATCCAAATCCATTTATCCACTCTAAAAAATCTTTTAAATGCTGTGTTTCGACTACCGTAGGCAACACTTTTATTTCATGTATTTCTAAATACGAAACAAGTTTACGTACATCCGACTCGTAGGCCATTATCGAATTGTTTGATAAAGATTTCTCTAGTTTCAAAAAAGATTTAAATTGAGCTATAGCTGTTTCCCAGTTCATTAATAAATTATTAATAATACAATAATATTAAATGCTTAAATTTGCAATATACGATGATAAAATAAACACTATGAAAATCCAAATTATTAATGGACCTAATTTAAATCTATTAGGAAAACGCGAGAAGAATATTTACGGAGAAGCTGATTTTGATAAATTTCTGGAGCTATTAAAAGAACATTTTAATGATATCGAAATTGATTATTTTCAATCAAACATCGAAGGCGAAATTATTAATAAGATACACGAAACAGGTTTTAGTTACGATGGTATTATTTTAAATGCAGGAGGCTATACTCACACTTCGGTTGCTATTGCCGATGCTATTGCTGCAGTAAAGACAGGTGTTGTTGAGGTTCATATATCTAATGTTTTTGCTCGCGAAGAATACAGACATGTATCGCTTATAGGCGGCAAATGTGTAGGTAGCATTTCGGGGTTTGGACTCGACAGCTACCGATTAGCAATAGAAAGCTTAAGAATAAAAAAATAAAATTGCCGACTTGTATAAATTTTAGAAAATGATAAAAAAAACAAAAATAGTAGCTACAATATCAGACAAAACGAGTAGTCCTGATTTTATAAAAGCCTTACACAATCAAGGAATGGATGTTGTAAGAATGAATACAGCACATATGAATCGGGACAATGCTCAAAAGCTAATAAACGATGTGCGCGAGGTATCAGACAAAATAGCTCTTTTAATCGACACCAAGGGGCCCGAGGTTAGAACATCCAGCACAAACAAAGCAATTAATCTCGAAGCCAATCAAGAAATCTTAATAAAAGGAAATCCCGATAAGGAATCGACCGATGAATGTATTTATGTATCGTACAAAGATTTTGTAAAGGATGTTCCGGATAATGCCAATATTTTAATTGACGATGGCTATGTTGAGCTACAAGTTATCGAAAAAACAAACGATGCTTTATTGTGCAAAGCAACAAACAACGGAGTTGTAAAAGGACGAAAAAGTGTAAACGTACCTAATGTTAGTTTTAATTTACCTTCGATAAGTAGTCGAGATAAAGATTTTATTGATTTTGCTATTGAACAAGATATTGATTTTATAGCCCATTCGTTTGTTCGTAGCAAAGACGATGTTTTAGAAATTCAGAAAATTCTGGATAAGCACAATAGCGAAATTAAAATTATTGCTAAAATAGAAAATCAACAAGGAGTTGATAATATCGACGAAATCTTAGATCATGTATATGGAGTTATGGTTGCCCGCGGCGATTTGGCTGTTGAGATACCTTATGAAAAAATTCCGGGATTACAACGATATCTTATAAGCAAATGTATAGAAAAGCGCAAACCTGTTATTATAGCAACTCAGATGCTGCACAGTATGATTGATAATCCTCGCCCCACACGTGCCGAAGTAAACGATGTTGCCAGTGCAGTATACCGAAATGCCGATGCTGTTATGCTTAGTGGCGAAACAGCTAATGGAGCATATCCTATCGAGGCTGTTAAAACAATGGCAACTATTGCTAAAGAAGTTGAAAAATCAAAAGAACCGATTAACGACATCCCTATTGTTGTAATAAACAACGAAGTGTCGGCTTCGTTAATAAAATCATCGGTAAAAGCAGCTGTCGATTTAAATGCAAAAGCTCTTATAGCCGATTCGATGTCGGGACGAACATTACGTAGCTTGGCAGCCTACAGAGGAGCTAAACCTATTTTTGCCCAGTGCTATTCGAAACGAACAATGCGCGAAATGGCATTAAGCTATGGTGTGGTGCCTAATTATATGGAACAAAAAGGAACATCGCACGAATTTTTGTCGGAAGCTTTAAACAACTTAATCGACAACTATCCTTTTTCGAAAGATGATTTATTTGTAGTTGCTGCCGGAAATTTCGGACGAAGCTATGGTGTTTCGTACACCGAAATAGGAACTCTTGAAAATTTAACACAAACAACAAAGCTTTTGTAGCTACTAGCCAATACAACATATTAGATTTATAAAAACGGAGGTAAGATATAAAGAATCAACCTCCGTTTTCTACTTTAATACTCTGTTTCAATAAATATCGCCAAAATTTAGCTTCGGCAACCCGATATTGAAGTAAACAACCAAACTATTCGGCCTTACTTTCGATTCGTTTCGGTTATTTATCGAAACACATCTCTAAATTATAGAAATGGATACGTATACTAACCTATAATTATACGTCCAACAACCTATCTGTTTGGGTTATTTACTCAAATGATTGTATAAATAACCGAAATGGGATAGTAAATTAAGAATGACCTCTTTTTCAACAAGCTAAAAACTTAATGATCATCGCTTGCGAGCAACGATAATACATAGAGAAATTATTATGGAAATTATTATTTTTTAAATAAATAGATTATCTTTAGTTTGTAAACCAACAAGCTTAATCTGCCTTATTTGTATTATAAGCAATATAACAAAGAAACAATAACTACAAAAAGCCTCCGACTTTATCGGAATAAACAGAAAAGTCAGTAGATGTTTCATAGAATAAATGCTAAAAACGGTCGGAATTGCCGAAACAGCGACCTAAAATTCTTTATCTGAAAGTAAGCAATAAAATTTATTAAAATGAATTCAAAAAAATTATTAATCACTGCAATAATTATTATTTCTGGAATTATTATTTCTATCAGCTGTGATCAAAACGAATTAAATAGTGAATCGGATAAAAGCAATTTTCTTTTATCCGAAGATGAAATGATTGAATTTGGAATTTCTTCTATTATTCAAATAAACTTCACTGATTCTATAGAAAAGAACCTATTAAAATCAACCTCAAAAACAGATAATACATACTTGGTTGAATATGTAAATAGCAAAGGGAAAGCAGTAATAAAACTTCTTCCCAATAATAATTTTGAATTATATTTTTATAATAAAGAAAATATATTAACCAAAGATGCTTATATTACTATTAACAACATTGATAAGCATGGTTATGTCAATGATTTCACTGTTGACTCAGACATAACACTACATATTCAAGGTGATAACTATAGTATAAATAATCCATCTAATTTAAAGGGATATGCAAAATGGTCTGACTGTGTTGGAGATGCAGTTACTGCTTGTTATAAAGAAGATCTAGGTTGTGCTGCATTATTTACATTTACGTTACCATTTGCATTTTCTGCTGTAATGATTGCTTGTATATAAATATGCTTGGAATGGAATATTTGGTAATTTACACAGCTGTTGTAGTTGTTATTTCTTTGCTTTTTTCGTTATTTAATCGAACCCAGGTTTTGAAAATAATAATAATATTGTTTTTTACTGGGATATTATTGGGTATAATTATCCTATTAAAAAGGAATAAAAAAGCTCATAATTAAGTTTCTCCACTAAATTTGTAGTGGATAGGTAGAAAGCGTTCATAATTCTGTGTCAATAATTTTAGAATAATATATTTGAAAAATGAGTACAGAATTATGAACGCTCTCACTATTTCTGGTATTGTAACCGATTTTGATGGTCACCCTGTAGATGGTGCTCTTGTAGAAGTAAAACATTCAGATTTTAAAACTGCTTATAAAACATTAACCGACAATAAGGGTCAATATAATTTAAATGTATTAAAAGGGAAATACCTTGCTTTGGTTTCTTTAAAGGTATCTGAATATCCACTTGCAGGTTCTGCTTTGCCAAAAGAAAATCAACGTTTAGAATTTTGGGCATGGAATATTATTGCTGAAGAAGATATAAATTTAGACATCAAATATCACAGGCTAGAAATTTATGGAGTTAATGTTTTTAGAATTCAAGGAGCAACCCCAGGCTACACTATTTATTGCAGACCAATGAGTTTAACAAGAGCTTTTTCGAAACCTGAAAAAAATATAAATTTCTCTGACCCTTGTCCTCCTGCAAAAGAAATTGATATAAAAGTTGAAATAAATGGACATCCTATTAACCTGAGTTCGATATAAGGATTTAATTAAAATATAGCTAGTTGCCCAAATGTTTGTTCGGTTTGGAATCTAATTGAAGGTTTTTTTGGTAAAAAAGAATACGCAAGTAAACCGGCTATCAGATTAGTTAAGAAATT
>JAKSCO010000067.1 GCA_022360575.1 Bacteroidales bacterium
AAATCGGAAAAGTTTATAATTAGCTACAGCGATGCTTATTCGCAAACAAATTACTACTTAAGTAGTGTTGCCGATAAGGTATATATGAATCCCGAAGGAATATTAATGTTCTTAGGTATGCGTTCAGAGCTTATGTTTTTTAAGGAAGCTCTTCAAAAATTAGGAATTGAGCCTCAAATAATTCGTCATGGTAAATTTAAAAGTGCTATTGAGCCTTTAATTTATAATAAAATGAGCAAAGCCAACCGCGAGCAAATAGAAACATACATGAATTCTATTTGGGATCATATACTAAAAGGAATATCAACCGAACGAGAAATTAGTGTTGAAAAGTTAAATGATTTAGCTAATAATCTTACATTAAAAAATTCGAAATCGGCTATTGATAATGGCTTAGTTGACGGATTAAAATATAAAGACGAAGTATTAGCCGAACTAGCCGAGTTAACAAACAATGAAAAGATTGAAAAAATAGAAAGTGTTTCGTTAACAAAGTACACAAAAGTGCCAAATACCAAACGAAAGTTTAATAAAAATAAGATTGCTGTTGTATATGCCAATGGATCGGTTATTATGGGCGAAGGCGAAGAAGGATCAATTGGATCAGACAGAATATCACGAGCTATACGCAAAGCCCGACTCGACTCAACAATAAAAGCTATTGTATTTAGAGTAAACTCTGGAGGAGGTAGTGCTTTAGCTTCAGAAGTTATTTGGCGCGAAGTAAAACTAGCTCAAGAAGTAAAACCTGTTATTGCCTCGTTGGGCGACGTTGCTGCATCAGGGGGGTATTACATTGTTGCTCCGGCACAAAAAATTGTTGCCAGCCCGAATACAATTACCGGATCGATTGGAGTTTTTGGCGTTTTATTTAACGGACAAAAACTATTGAACAACAAGTTGGGGGTACATGTAGATGTAGTAAAAACAAATACCTTTGCCGATATAGGTTCTTTTGCTCGAAAACTAACAGCACAAGAACGCGAAGTAATACAATATAGCATCGAAAATACTTACGATACATTTATCTCTCATGTTGCCGAAGGTAGAAATATGACAAAAGAAGATATTGATAAAATAGGACAAGGAAGAGTATGGAGTGGCGAAAATGCTTTAGAGATAGGTTTAATTGATCAATTTGGAGGCTTACAAGATGCCATTAACATTGCTGCCGAAACTGCTAACTTAGAATCATACAGAATCGTTAATTTACCTAAACTCGAAGATCCTTTCGAAAAGTTAATTAAAGAATTATCAGGAAATGTTAAAGCATCAATTATAAAGAAAGAGCTTGGCAACGAGTACAAATATTATAATTCGATACAAAAATTAAGAAACTTACAAGGAGTACAAACTAGAATTCCTTACGAAATCGAAATATACTAAATCAAAATAGTCAACTATAATTAAGCCGTCCTTATTTATTGGGGACGGCTTTTTTATCTTTTAAAATTTGCTTATTGCAATGCTTTTCGTGCTTTCAATATCCATTTCGAAGTATCGAGCGGGCTAATTCCTTTGTATTCGCGTGTTTTCCCTAGCTCATCGGGACATTCTTGATAAGCATAAAACCGAGTAGCTATTTTTGCTTTTCCTCCCGAACAAGAACTTAAGCGCACAGGGAAATCTAACGATGTTGAAACAGGCAATATTCCTGTTAAAATAAACTTGCCGTTTTCTATTTCGGGGCTTTCGAAAGTTCCTCGCATTTGGGTTATATCGCTGGTTATTGCTCCTAATAGATCTTCGCTTGCCGATATCTTAAACGAGATAAGAGGTTCTAGCAAAGTGGTATCGGTATTTACCAAACCATCCATAATTCCCATAGGAGTTGCTACAACAAAGTCGCCAGGATTAGAATGTACCTGATGATCTTCGCCCTCGATTAAAGTAATTTTTAAATCGGTAACCTCCCAGCCTTTTATTCCTTGTTTTAAAGCAACAGGGATTGTACGTTCAACTTCGTTCTGATATTTTTGATGAACGTCGTCGACACGAATTGCCGAACAATACACCACACCACTACCCCGCTCGGCAGGCTCAATTAAAAATTTCATGATAGCCCAACAAGGTTTAGGCATCCAATATCTAACAAACCCCTCTCCTTTTTTGCTTGGTGTTTCTTTATATATTACTGTCGGATCATCGAACTTTGCTTGTATATTAAATCTATTCTCTAATATCTTTTCGAGTATTTCAATTTGTATCCAACCCATTATTTTTACATGCAATTCTTTATCGTCGCGAAGCCATTCGAAATCGAGCGAAGGATCTTCTTTCGAAAGGATTTGTAATGCCTCGGCCAAAGCCGGATAATCTTTAGAATTTTTAGCCACTACCTGAACTGTAAGCAAAGGTGTTCGCAACGAAATATCCTGAGGTAAAGCCTCTGAATATTCACCTAAGATATCACCTGTTCTTGCATTTTGCAATCCACATATTGCAGCAATATCTCCGGCTAATACCTCGCCAATATCATCAAACTTATTGGATATTAGTTTTCGAACTTGTGTAACTTTCTCTTCGATATTTTGACTCGCATTTCGAATCAACTCTCTGTTTTTTATCCTTCCGTTATACACTTTTACATGAGCTATTTGTCCCATTGTTTTATCGTATGTAACTCGATAAACTAGTGCCGACAATGCTTTATTCGGATCAGCTTTGGGAGTCGGGAAATAACTTATTACTGCATCTAACAATTGCTTTATTCCTATCGAATTTTTTGCCGAACCCATTAATATCGGAACCAACTGTCGTTTACAAACTGCATGTTTTAAAGCCTTATCTAAATCAGAAAAACAAAGCGGCTCGTCGTTAAGGTATTTCTCAAGAATATCCTCATTAATATTAGCAATATTTTCGATTACCTCATCGCTTTGTTCATTTTCGTTCCACATGCTCTGTATTCGAGCATCAGAGCCAGCTTCGTTAATCACCTCCGAAAACTTAACCAAATTGGGCGATAATTCTTTTTGTATCTCACCAATCACCATTTCGGTGTCGGCACCTACTCGATCAATTTTGTTTATAAAAATAATGGTAGGTATTTTTAAACTCTGCAAAGCATTCCAAAGCGTTTCGGTATGTGCTTGCACTCCCTCAACTGCCGAAATTACCAGTATGGCACAATCTAAAACACGAATTACACGTTCGACATCCGACGAAAAATCAACGTGACCTGGAGTATCTATCAAATTTATTTTTACTCCACTCCACATAAAAGATGTGTTCGACGATCGTACCGAAATACCTCGCTGACGTTCGACATCTAAAAAATCGGTTTGTGCCGTTCCGTTATCAACACTTCCTAAGTGCTTTGTTTGTCCGCTTAAATAAAGAAAATTCTCGGTTATGGTTGTTTTTCCGGCATCGACATGCGCCAGTATTCCTAAGTTTCGTATTTGAGTTTGCATAATAAACAAACATACTATTTTTTGATAAATGTATTTACATTCTTATGTAGTTCTAATAATGATTTTCGATTTACACAATTATTTAAATGATAATTATCTATAAAGTGGCTCCATATAATTTTACATGGCACCATTTTTTGAAAAAGTTGCCCCCATGATTTTTACATGGCATCATTTTTTGAAAAAGTTGCCCCCATGATTTTTACATGGCTGTATTTTTTGAAAAAGTTGCCCCCATGATTTTTACATGGCATCATTTTTTGAAAAAATTGCCCCCATGATTTTTACATGGCATCATTTTTTGAAAAAGTTAGCCCCATGATTTTTACATGGCATCAATTTTTGAAAAGCTATAGCTATGGTAAATTTCTTTATTTCAATTTATCGCGATACTTGCTAATAACATCCGGATTGAATAATGGATTTCCGTATTGTACTATTCTATTATCCGAATCTATCATAAAAGTACGAAGGTTTATATCGGGAGTAAAAAGCTTATTGCAACTTTCGAAATTATAATTGTTATCCCATAAAATAGTTGCTTGTGTATTTATACTCGACTCGATATGTCGCATAAAATAGACTGAATCTTCCGAAAGGACATTTAATATAAAAATAAGTTCGCTATTCGGGTTATCTGTTATAAATTCTAAACTAGCATCTATTCGGTTTAATTGATTATCGATACATTTTGGGCAATTACCATCAACTATCGATATGAGTTTCGTTTTTCCTTTTGTGTTTAATAAGAACGAATCGATTTGACTAAATCTTTTATTCTTGAACAGTTTTAATTGATTAGGGAATATTATTTCTCTCGACAACAATGTATCTTTTTGCTGTTTTTGTATTGTTCTTATATGTTTTTTACACGAAAACAAAGTAGAAACAATAAGAAAACAAACAATAATCTTTAATAAATTACTCATTACTCAATAAATTTTCCATGTTAATATATCCTAAAGGATTGGATCGATCGGCAAAATATACAAGCAATCGATTATTTTCTTCGTCTGAACATATTTTTAATATTTTATGTCCTGTTTCTATAGTTTTCTCATAGTTTCCTTCTAAATCGAAAACCTGAAGCTTTGTTGGAAGTTTAGCTCTTTCTCTACCTCTTTCATCAATATAAATAGATACTCCTCCATTGTAAGAACTTATTATGTGTTTTTTAAATAAAACTACATCTGAAAAATATTCTTTTCTATTATTTTTATTTTTCTTCCAAGCTGGACCATAAATATTGTATTTCAGATTTCCTTGTAAATCGCAAATACTTAATAAGTCGCAAAGTACATAAGCTTTTACATACATATTATTCTTTTTGGACAAACAAAAATCTGAAATAGACTTCTTAGCTATTACTTCGGGATGCTCATAACCAAACTCTTTAATTTTATTGGTATTAATATTCAATTTTGCCATTTTTTTTACAAATTTATGAGAAGGCAAAATGGTTACTGCCTTACCTAAAGCTATAGAATCATTTAAAAATTCGTAACGATCAATAAATAAATCGGTATGCAGTGATTTTTTTATTCGAGGTTTGTAGTTGGGGTTATTTAAAATACTATCCAAAGGAAATTTCCATAAAACCATCTTTCCGTGATCGGAAATCCATAATATACGGTTTTCGCGATCGAGCTCGGTACTGCCCTGCCTTATTACTTCGCCCGGACCTTTTCCTATTATAGCAGT
>JAKSCO010000307.1 GCA_022360575.1 Bacteroidales bacterium
ATTTACAGCAAGCCCCATATCTTCGATATTGGTAATTGCAACATCAGCAGAGATTCGATCAGATGGATTAACATCTAAATCGGCACAGGATACGCTAACAAAAAGAATAGCGCATATTAAATACTTAATCAATATGTTTTTTAAACCCTTCATCTTTTCTAATATTTTATTATTCATACCCAAGAATTATATTTTTATATTTAACCCTAGCTTAAATGATCTTAATAAAGGGAAATAATTCTCGTCTTGAATCACTCCATGATTTCCTACTTCTGGATTTAAGTGATCGTATTTAAACCAAGTAAATAAGTCTGTAGCATTAAAATAAATCCTCACGCCTTTCATCTTCATTTTTTTACAAATAGCGTTGTTAAGATTGTAAGCAATTAATATATTCTTTAGTCTTAGGTAATCGCCATCAATTAAAACTCTCGACGTCATAGCATTAGAATAATCCGGATTTGCAATACCCGGATCATACAGAGCCCTTGGGCTTTCTGACTTCCCTTCGATCCAATGATCTGCAAAGTTCTTTTGAATATTAAATCTTCCTAAGCCAACTCCATCACGAGCTTTTGATGAAGGGTTATATAAATCGGCTCCTAACGAATAAGTAATTAAAAAAGACAAATCGAAATTTTTATACGAAAGTTTATTTGTAATACCTCCGTAAAAATCGGGATAACCTTTACCTACAACTTTGCGTGGAGCTTTATTAAAATTATATGTTTTATTTCCATTTGCATCATACCACATAGGAAGTCCATTATCTGGATCGACCCCAGCCCATTTTCTTAAATAAAACGAGTACAAGTTCTCTCCCTCTTTATATATAAATGGATTGTTGATACTTGGTTCATCAAGTTTACTAACATAAGCTTTCATCCATGAGCTATTGAAATTAAAATCCCATTTTATCTGCGAATCCTTTAATATTTTGACAGCAAAATCGAGTTCTATTCCATTATTAATTAACCCTCCACGATTTACCAAAACTCTACCTATACCAACTGTTCCACTAACCTCGCGATAGTTTAACAAGCCTGTCGTTTTTTTGGTATAATACTCAAACGATAGATTATACCTAGAGAGAAAACGTATATTGGCTCCTATATTAAATGCTTTCGAATATTCCCAAGTAAGATTTTTATTATAATACTGCTGTAAAAACAAAGTAGGGTTCCCATTATATTCACCATTTGAATACAGATGTTGATATGGATAAAAATCCTGAGGTAAATTACCTGTTGTTCCGTACGATACTTTTAGCTTAGCAAAATCTAGCCAAGGATATTTCATAAAACTTTCATTACTAACAATCCATCCCCCGGATATCGAATAAAAATTTCCCCAACGGTTTTCAGGACTTAGTTTTGAGCTTCCATCTCGTCGAAAGCTTAATCCTAAATAATATTTGCTACTATAATTATAATCAAGTTTTGACAAATAAGATATTAATAATTTATCTCTTAAACCACCCCAATATAGACTTATATCAGTAATGTTAGCAGCATACAATAAGTCATTGTTTGCCACCTTACTACCCTCTAAACCCAAATCTTTATAATTGTATTTGTTAATCTCAGCTCCGGCTATAACCGATAAATTATGTACATCATATTGTTTTCTGAATGTCACTAAATTAGATGAGGTAAGATCAGTCCCCTGAATGATTTTATTTAATACATATCCATTATATGGTATTGATACAGATTCTTTTTCGCCAGTCGAGTTATCTTCGGCAATAGTATAATCAATTGCATTTGTTGATTTAAACGACAAGAAATCAGTAAATTTTACATTAAACTGTAAATTTGTAAGACTCCTATTTTGAATCGTATAATTTGTGAGTAAATCTAATTCAGTAATCGGATTTGGATATTTTGCATTAAATCCCGGATTTGGATTTGCTTTTTCCTCAACTTGAAATCTTGCTGTAGGATTTAAATAGCATAAAGCAAACATAGGATTACTATGATATCGACCACCACTAGACTGTCCCTGCTTTTTACCATGCGATAAAGATTCGTTAAAACTTATATCAAACCAATTATTTATTTTTGCTTTAATTGCTAATTTCCCGGTAAAACGTTTAAATCCGCTACCTATAACTATTCCTTCTTGATTAAAATAACCTAATGAAGAATAGTAATTTACTTTCCCATTTCCACCCTGTACAACTACATCGCATTTATCAACCTTACCTACTCTTAAAACTTTATCGGCCCAATCATAATCTTTAGGCTTCAACATTTTTTCTAGTTGGGCATCAGTCAACAAATCATATCTAAAACTTCCATCCTGAGGGTCGTCTGGATGAAATAAATGGGTCTTATAATGCAAATCTAAAAGAGCTCTTCTGCGAAAAAGATCCATTACTTTCTTTGTTATTTTTTTATTTGAACGTATTAGCTCCGTTGCATGAGGATTGCTATAATCCCAACGATCGAGAAATCCATTATCATACAAATATCTATTATAAATTGCTTCGTATGAATATCCTGCCAAACCTTGAGCATCTAAATACTGATGTTTTTGTCCTGGCATAGCATAATCAGAGTACCCATGTTCGACACTTGCCGATATTTGTGTTTCGCCTTTTTTCCCCGATTTAGTTGTTATAATAACCACCCCATTTGCCGCTCTCGAACCATACAACGAAGTTGCTGCTGCATCTTTTAATATTGATATATTCTCAATATCCTCAGGGTTTAATAAAGCCAAAGGATCGCTTGACAATTGACTTGAATAGTTTTCATTAACAATCGGTATTCCATCTAAAACATATAAAGGTTGGGTATTACCAGTAATCGACCCTATACCACGAACCTGAACACTAATACCAGAACCTGGCTGCCCAGAAGTTTGTGAAATCCGGACACCAGAAACAGCTCCACTAACTGCCTTTACAGGGCTTATAGTTGCTGCTGCCTTTAATGTCTCACTCGATATTTTAGATACAGTTCCTGTATAAGAATTTTTTTTAACTGTTCCATAAGCAACCACCACTACTTCATCCATAGCAACTGCATTTTCATTTAGCGCTACATCAATAACACTTCGGGCTTTCACGGCTATTTCCTTATCTTCAAAACCAATACAAGAAAACACTAAAGATTTAGGATATTCTTTTGTAATCAACTTATACTTACCATCAAAATCACTAGCTACACCTATTGTGGTATTTTTAACAATAACATTAGCAAACGGAACAGGTTGTTTTTTCGAATCAATTATGGTTCCTGTAATAACATATTCTTTTGCCACTTCGGGTGCTTGCTGCTTTTTGTCATCAGGACTTACAACAATTGTATTGTTATTTATGATTCGATATTTAAAATCATCTCCGAAAACTTGCTTTATGACATCTTTAATACTTGGATTAATAAGGTTAACATCTATTTTTTTATTAATATCTATTTCATCTTCACTGAAAAAGAAGATATAAGGAATTTTTTTCTCAATAATATTAATTACTTCTTCAACACGAATATCTTTCTTCGTTATCCTTACACTGAGATTCTGAGCAAATAGATTCTTTGTAAATAAAACCAAACACAATCCCAACAAGCTCTTTTTAAGAACAAAAGTCATCCTTCTGTTTTTTTTGAACATAGAATAACATCTACAACATCTTTTTTTCATAAATTTGCATTACTGTTAAAAATTATAAACTTCTCCATAGGAGTTTTGATAAAAACGGAGTCTTCGATCCCTCCGTTTTTATTTTTTCTTGCTTACATATACTTTCTTATTACTTACTTTAAATTTTACATTAGTTGTTTCCGATATTATATTTAGAACATCTTTTAAATTCATATCTTTTTGTATTTCACCTCTAAACTTTAACATCTTTGTTTCGACATCAAGAAAAAATACATTAATGTCATACCATCTGATAAGTTGACTCATAATATTTTCTAAAGACATCGATTTAAAAATGAAACGCCCATCTCGCCAAGCAACAAAATCATACGCGTCTACTTTTCTTACAGCTGCTTGCTTATTTTTTCGATTATAAATACATTGTTGGTTTGGAATTATATTAACAACCTTGTTTTTTGAGCAAAATTCAATTGATCCTTTTACTAAAGTTGCTAGTATATTTTTATCTTTACTATAAGCACTTACATTAAACTCGGTTCCTAAAACCCTTATTTTTTCTTCGCCCATAATAACAACAAAAGGTTTTTGTGAATTATGTGTTACTTTAAAACAAGCTTCGCCTTTAAGCCAAACTTCTCTTTTTTTACCAGGAAAATTAATAGGGAATTTTAATTCGGAATCTGAATTAACCCAAACTTTTGTACCATCAGATAGTATCAATTGATAATAACCTCCACGCTGAACTTTTAAGGTATTATAAGCTAATAAATTGGTTTGTGAATTGGTCTGTTTTACATTATCATATTGTAATCCATTTAACGAATCATTAATAATTCCATCGTATACAACATCCGATATTATTTTTTTATTATTATCGTCTAAACCAACAATTTTTCCGTCGGATAGTACCAGTTCTACACTAGACAAAGATTTGTCCGATTCTTGTTTAGCTAAAAAATCTGATCTTATAATACGCAACATAAAAAAAGTAATAAACAAAGGAACAATTAGTAATGCTGCATATTGCATTGCCTTATAAATTACTCGTTTTCGGGTCTTGTATTTTATTTCTAAATTAAGCTTATCCCAAGCTTCGATTTCCGAAAATCTCTTGTACTTTAAAAATTGTTGTTCGATATTTTCATCAGAAATTATCTTCTGATAAATCAGCTCATTCTCGTCTGAATAATTTATCCAATCAGATAAATTTTTTTCTTCGTCGAGATTTAATTTATTACACAATTCTTTTTGTATAAGCTCTGGTATATGTCGAAAATCCTTTCCCATTTAAAAATACTTACTTTAGAGACTGTATTTTTAAAAACATGGGTACAGCAATTTTATAAAAAAAATAAAATTGCCAAATGACGGTGTTCCTTTAAGCGTTCGCGAAGTTTCTTATATGCTCTTTTTTTCAATGTATGCACTGTGTGTTTTGATATCCCAAGTTCTTCGGCTATTTCTGGATTTTTCACTCCTTCGTAAGTCATATAAACGATTTTCCGGGTTTGTTCGGGCAAGTCGTTAATTACTTTACGCAACATCCTATAAGTTTCTTCTTGTATATATCCCTCTTTATATATCACATCTGTTTTTAAAAGCTCTATATCCAAATTAGAATTCAGATTTTTTGTTTTATTGATTTCATTTAAACACGAATTCCTTACTGCTATATATAAATATGATTTGATATCCGACACATTGTTAAATTCTTTTTTTCGTTCCCATATTTTCATAAATACATCCTGAACAATATCTACAACACACTCTTCAGACGAAATATAGTTATAAGCAAAAGCACACAATGACGTATAAAATTTCTTAAACAACAATTCGAATGATTGTTTATCACCTCTTGATATTTTGTGCATCAAATTTACCATCTGTTTATGTTTCTATCCTTTGCTAACTCATTACTTTTTAAGTTCCTTCTATAATTTCCTGTCACTCTAAGAGATGTATTTAAAACTTTAATCCTAAATAAATTTATACATCCTAAAACTCAAATAATAAATCATAGCTATATCTTGAGTTAAACATATTACCGAAGGAGTATTTTATAGCTTTTGTAACAACAAACAGCTCCCCCACCCCATCTTAATGACAACAATTATGGAAACAATAAAATAATCTACTACGAAGTAATAATCTTATTATGCGCTAGCATTAACACAACATGTAAGTATATGTAAGCAATAAACATTATGTTAATGTTACGGCAAATATAATGATTTAAGTAAATTTTAAAAATATCAAAAACACAGAACAGGAGGATCTAAATCCTCCTGCTAGCAGATAAACAGAAATATTATTGATTATTTGCAGATAAAAAAGAATATTTTCCTCCATAATGAATCATCTGCTCTTTATAATTGTCAACATATTCGACCTTAACATCAACTATTTGATCTTTTTCAATAACAAGATTCAGATTAGGGTTAATAAATCCAGTAAAAACAGCCCTATTTAGTTTTGCATATCTCTCCAACACCTCTTTGTGTAAGTCCAAATCAACCTCTACTCCATAGTTTTCAATTAAGGCCTCGCCTGCATTATAATTACCTTCAGATTTTACTCGTTGTATCTCGGCTAAGAAACATCCAAAAAGCTTACGTAATTTCTGATAATCGTTAATTCGAATATAGGTTTTATCATTACTCCTATACATTTCAATTACATTGTCTTTCTTCCCCTTTTCGTATACCCATTTCGATATCATCTGGCGAGCTCGCATATGTGCCTGTTCTATTTTTTTCCCTAATTCTATCCGAGCTAATTGTCCCATTAATCCATTTAATATATACGAATCGTACTGAGCTTTGAAAGCCTCATCATTAGGCAACAACCCTAACTCTATCAATTTAAAATCGGGCAAATAATACAAGCCAAACAAATCGGCACGAGCTTCTTCGAGAGGAGACTGATATCCTTTTAAAGCTCCTGGATCAGTCCCCTCAAGCAACTGACCACTTCCATGTCCTACTACTTCGTGTAAATCGGTATGTAACATATTGGTTACATCTCCATATTTTTTAATACTCTCTTTTACTTTGGAATCAACAACAAATTCATCTAAATATCCCGAACGCCCTACCTGATCATAGGCAAAAGCTATATTTTTTAGATTTACCGATTTTGAGCCATGCTCTTTTCTTATCCAATCAGCATTAGGAAGGTTTATTCCTAAAGGTGACGTAGGATAACAAGCTCCTCCTAACTGAACAATATCAATAACTTTAGCTGTAACACCTGTTACTTTCTTCTTTTTAAATCGATTCTCAACAGGCGAATTATCTTCGAACCACTGAGCATATCTTCCTATTAATTCAGTTAATTTTGTTGCTTCATCATTTTTAACATTAACAACCGATTCCCAGTTCGCTTTCATCCCAATTGGATCATCGTAAACCTCGATAAAACCATTCACATAGTCAACCTTTACATCATTATTCCCTGCCCAAAGAATATTGTATTCGTCCCAAATTTTCAGATCACCGGTCTTATAATATTCTATTAACAACTGAAACTCTTTTGCCTGTCTCTCGTTCTCGGCAACATCGATTGCTTTTTCGAGCCAATATACTATTTTTGAAATAGCAGCACCATACATCCCATCTACAACCCACTTTCTTTCCGAAATCTTATTTTTTTCTTTTACCAATTTACTATTTAGCCCATAACTGACAGGAGTTTTATCATCCGGATCAATCTGTCTGGCATAAAAATCGTTTACTTCATCTAAAGTTACATTCTCGTAAAAGTTGCTTGCCGAATCGGTAATTATATCCGTTCCTTTTTGTGTAGCTACCTTTTTAGCATATAAATTCGGGTTGTACATTATAGGTATTAACTTTTCTATCAAATCATCAACCGATTGTCCTTGTTTCAAGGGCAATTTCTTCTCGTCAGACTTACAAACCAAATGTTTAAAATATTGCTTACTAAAATCAGGAATAAATTTATCAGTTGAATAATGATGATGAATACCGCTCGAAAACCACACTCGTTTTGTATAAGTCATAAACTTTAAATAATCCTCTAGTGATTTATCACCATTGTAACTTACAACAATAGCATCCAGAGTTTTTCTCAGCAATAAATTATATTTAAAATTTTGATCAAAATTAATATCTCGACCACAATTAGCTGCTTGACTTAAATAATATAAAAGTTTCTTTTGTCTTAAATTTAAATCCTCAAATCCGGGTATTTTATATCTTAATATTTGTATTTCACCAAATCGATCGATCTGATATTGAAAATCATCGTTTTCTTTTTTCTCTTTTTCGGAATATCCCGAAGTTAATATAGCTGTCATTAAAAAATAATTAGATTAAACGTCTCTTTATAAAACTCCGATGTAGGATTAACTTGCATAAACAGTTTCATAAAAATTTATTTTGTAAAAATAGATTATTATATCGTTTCAACGATACTGCCCTATGTCGTTTGTAAAACAATTTACAAGCCTAGTTTTAACTCTATATTTTACAGAAACTCAATGCTAGTATAAAATCTAATAGTCCATATTTTATGGTAGTTATACATTATGACATCCCCCAATTGCCTAATTCCACATAGTTACTCCAATTGAAAATTTTAAGCTCTTAAATTATCTCAACTATATCAACAACAAAACACCAATCCAATTATAACTTAGTCCAACATAAAAGCTTATTAATATTAATATTTCTGATTCTTGGCATATTTTTTGGAATATTTTTAATAAACGTTCTGATTTTTTAGTTTTTTATTTATTTTTGTGCTGAAAAAATTATCAATTTGCATTAAAGTTTTTATACCAATAGATTATAGACAATCTATTGAACTATAATCGTAATAATTATTAACTTTAACCCAATTTTTATACGAATAAAAAAACGTTCAAAGTAATTTAAAGCATATATAATCAATGATTTGTACTAATCTCAATAAATCATAAATTTTGAAACAGATGAGAAAAATATTATTTACATTAACAGGCTTAATATTCTTAATACCTGTTTCGGTAAATGGGCAAGAAAATAATACAACAAAGAAATTAAGTTTTGAAGAAGCCTTGTCTTTAACTCAACAAAATAGTTTAGTTGTAAAACAAGCACAACAAAATATAGATCAAAAAGAGAAAGAAAAAGAAGCTACTATAGGTTTGTTTATGCCTAAAGTATCGCTTACAGCTTCTTATATCTATATGTCTGATGATATACATTTGGATTTAAATCCTGTAAGAAATGCAATAACACCTCTTTACGGAGCCCTAGGTCAAATTCCAGTACTTCCACCAGCAGTACAACAAAAATTTTTATCAAGCTACAAACAATTGAATGCTATGGATTGGAATCAAACCATTCAAAAAAAACAATTTGGCATTATCAATGCCGGATTCACAATGCCCTTATACACTGGAGGGAAAATAAGAACCGCTAACAAAGCAGCTAAAATAAAACTTAGCGAAGCTAAGATTGATAGCAAAATCAAATTTCAAAAATTATCACACGAATTAATTGAGAGATATTATGGTTTGGTACTTGCTTATAATGCAAAGAAAATACGAAAAGATGTTTTAGCAACAATGGATCATCACTTAAACGATGCGAATAAATTAATGAGCGAAGGAATTATCGCTAAAGCTGAATATCTACATGCTAAAGTTTATCATTCGGCTGCCGAACGAGAATTTAAAAAAGCCGAGCGTCAAGTACACATCATTAATGATGCCCTTTTAAATACAATTGCCCTAGACAATAGCACATCAATAACTCCTATGTCGAGTTTATTTTATACAAATAACATTGAAAGTATCGAATATTATTGGGACAAAGCAATAACAAATAACTCGTTACTTGAAAAAATTGATACTAAGAAACAGTTAGCACATCAAGCACACAAAATAGAACGTTCTGAATTTTTTCCTACTATAGCAGCAATGGGAACATACGAGCTATATGATAAAGATTTCTCGCCATACATCCCTGAATATATGGTGGGTGTAGGTCTTAAATGGAATTTATTCTCAGGAACCGAACGTATAAAGAAATTAAAAGCTTCGAAAATACGGGAAATGCAAGTTGAAACTTTTTATCAAAAAGCCGAATCGGATATAAAAACAGCTGTTACAAAATACTACCAAGAGATACAAATGAATCTGGAACAGTTAAAAGAACTAGAATCGGCTCTTGAATTTGCTACCGAATATTATCGAGTTAGAGAAAATGCTTTTAAAGAGGGTATGGCTACAACAACCGAAGTGTCTGATGCTAGTTTGGCTGTTGCAAAAGTAAAGATTGAACGCTTACAAGTAATGTATGCTTTTGACATTGCTTTATCAAATTTATTATTTTACTCGGGCATTTCCGATGAGTTTATAAACTATATGTCGAATTCTGAAACAATTTACGAATCATATTAATTTTAATATAAACATGAAGAGATCAAGAAATTATATCATTGGTTCAGCCATTATCTTATTGGTTTTATTTATAGGATACACCATTTGGCTACTAAGTAAACCTATTGATTTAGAAATTCAGGGGGAAGTAGATGCAAAACAAATAAAAGTTGCGTCAAAAATCATTGGACGAGTTGATAGTTTGCCTGTTTATAAAGGACAAGATATTAGTAAAAATGATTTACTGTTTACAATAAACAGTCCTGAACTAGAAGCTAAAAAGCTACAAGCTTCGGCTGCTAAGTTAGCTGCAGAAGCACAAAAAGAAAAAGCTGAAAACGGAGCTCAAACAGAAGATATTCAGGCAGCATACAACACTTGGCAAAAAGCAAAAGCAGCAGCCGAATTTGCAAAGAAAACATTTGCACGCATCGAAAAACTTCATCAACAAGGGGTAATAGCCGAACAAAAGAAAGATGAAACAGAAATGCGAATGAAAGCTGCTATACAAACAGAAAGTGCTGCAAAATCGATTTATGAAAAAGCACAAAAAGGAGCTCGTTACGAAGATAAAGAAGCTGCTCGTGCATTAGTAAAAAGAGCCGAAGGTGTTATAACTGAACTAAACTCGTACATTAACGAGACAAAGATTCATGCTCCTATAAATGGTGAAATTAGTAACATACTAGCCGAAGAGGGAGAATTAATTCCAGCAGGCTACCCTATTGTTACAATAGTTGATTTAAGCAATGTTTGGATTGTATTTAATTTAACCGAAGATTTATTAGCTGATATAAAAAAGGGAGATGTAATTAAAGCTAAATTTCCTGCACTAAAAATGCAAGAAATAGATCTTAAAATAAGCTATATAAATGCTTTAGGAAGCTATGCTACTCACACTGCAACAAAAACTTCGGGCGATTTTGATATGAGGACATTTGAAGTACATGCTAAACCTGTTAAAGCAATAAAAGGCTTAAGACCAGGAATGAGTGCGCTAGTTAATTGGAACGAAATTGTTGAAAAATAATACTTATAGCACTGTAACTAAACCACCTAAATGATTAAGAGAATATATAACTCCGCATTTTTTAATGTAATAAAAAGAGAACTCTATCGTATATCCCAAAATAAGGTTCTCTTGTTTGTTGCTTTAATTGCTCCTATAATTACATACCTTCTAATTATGTGGATGTTCTCAGAAGGAGTAGTCAGAAATGTACCTGTTTCTGTTGTCGACCTAGATAATACAAATCTATCACGAAATATAATACGGCAAATAGAAGCAACTCCAGTTGCCAAAATTACTTACCACAATGCATCACTCAAGGAAGCCAAATCACTTATGAACAAAGGCCTTGTTGATGCAATTGTTGTTATTCCAAATAAAACAGAAAAAGAAATAATTTCGGGTCACTCTTCTCCAGTATCTGTATATCTTAATAATACAAACGTTGTTAAAGGTGGTGTTCTAAAAGCTGGATTATACAAAACTTTATCGACAGTATCGGCAGGAATAAAAGTGCAGACCTACTTAAAAAAAGGATTTAATCAAAATCAAGCTTTAGCAAAAGCTGTACCTATACAAATAAATACACATTTACTATTTAATCCATTTACCAATTATTCATATTTCTTGACCTTAGGATTATTACCTTTAATGGCTGTTGTATTTATATTTTTAGGAACAATATATGCCTTAGGATTAGAACTAAAAGAAGGAACTGCCAAAGAACTTTTCGACACAGCCGAACAGAGTGTTACTGTTGCAATAATAGGCAAACTAATACCTTATACGTTTTTATTTTTTATAAATGTTATGGTTATGAATGTTATCCTATTTATTGTACTAGGAACTCCGTTGCAAGGTAATTTACTTTCGATAATTATATCTGAAATTCTATTAATTATTGCTTATCAGCTTTTAGCTGTTCTGTTTTTAAATATTACATACAATATGCGATTATCATTATCGTTAGGAACAGCCTACACTATGATGGCTCTAACATTTTCGGGATTAACATTCCCCAATATGGCAATGCCTCTAGTTGCAAAGATATTTTCGTGGATTTTCCCATACACCTTCTGGTTAAAAATACTTTTAGGTCAGAGTTTAAGAAATGCTCCACTAATCGAAATTGTTCCTTACCTTCTTGTTTTATTTGTATTCATATTTTTAGGGACACTATCAATTAATGGAATGAAATCAAAATTAACAAATAGTAAATATTGGGGTAAAAATTAAAGTAAATGAATAACATTGTTACAGGCTTAAAAATAGTATCAACAGCATTTAAAAACGAATTAAATAAAATTGTCTCTGATTCTGGAGCTTTATTGATTTTAGTTCTTGCTGTAATTGCTTATCCAATAATTTACTCTACAGCATATAAAAACAATGTCCTTATAGATGTTCCTATCGCAATTGTCGACTTAGATCACACACAAACCAGTCGTACTTTATCGAGAATGATAAATGAGACAAAACAAACACAAGTTTTCACTAAGTCGAACAGTTTAAAAGAAGCCGAAGAAGCTTTTTGGGAAGGCAAGGTTAATGGTATTATTTTAATTCCTGCTGATTTCGAGAAATCAATTTTTAAAAACGAACAAACAACTGTTGATGTTTACTGCGATGCAGGATATTTTTTAATTTATAAAGAAACTTTAAATGCCGCTGTTAAAGCATCAGGAACTTTATCGGCCGGAATAGAAATAAAACGAAATATAGCTTCGGGAAACACGACCAAACAAGCCATAGAAAGACAAAATCCATTGCATCCAAGTTTTATTAACTTATATAACCCTTCGGGAGCTTATGGCTCGTTTGTTATGCCTGGAATCATTATTGTAATAATACAGCAAACTCTACTTATAGGAATTGGAATGATTGGTGGTGCCGGACGCGAAAAAAACAACAAAAAATTAATCGAACCCGGAGTAATGTTACAAAACGGGCCCTTTTCTGTTATCATCGGAAAAAGTTTAGCTTATTTCTTAATCTCCATGATTAATATAATTTTTACCCTTGTATGGATTTACAATTGGTTTGGGTTTCCCGATATGGGAAACATATTCAACGTATTCTTATTGTTAATACCATTCATCTTTGCTGTTATATTCTTAGGATTAACAATATCTATCTTATTAAAAAAACGTGAATATTCTATTTTATTTTTAGCATTTTTATCTCCTATAGCATTGTTTATATCCGGATTATCATGGCCTGTATCATCAATGCCTAAATTATTACACACAATTGCATATATATTTCCAAGTACAAGTGTAGTCCCAGCTTACTTACGGTTGAGAACAATGGGGGTCTGTTTGCTTGATATAAAATTTGAGTTAGTCTTTTTAATCGCTCAAATGTTTATCTATTACTTTGCAGCATGTTTTACGTATAAATATCTTGTAAAAAAGAATTCTCTAAAGTAACGTTTCAAAAAACATTTCAGGGTTTTTAATTGGGTTATACCTTACTATATTTGCTTTATGATATAAAGCAACAAAAAAACCTTCATGCCTTAATCCACATGAAGGTTTGCAATATCTATTGATTTTCTTATATATCTTCTTTAATTGCTCGTAAAGCAGGCAACTCTTTCCCTTCGATATATTCGAGTAAAGCCCCTCCAGCTGTTGATATATAACTTATTTTGTATGCTAAACTATACTTATTAACAGCAGCAATCGAGTCGCCTCCTCCTATTAGTGAAAATGCTCCTTTATCAGTAGCACGAGCTACAGACATAGCAACTTTTAATGTCCCCATCGAAAAGTTAGACATCTCGAATACTCCAATTGGTCCATTCCACAATATTGTGGATGAGTTTTCGATAACCTCAGTAAATTCATTTGCCGATTTAATACCAATGTCTAAACCCATCCATCCGTCTTTAATTTGTTTAATATCGGAATGTTCGATATTAGCATCATCTTTAAATTCGTCAGCGATAATACAATCTGAAGGCAAATACAAATTAACACCATTTTCTTTGGCTTTTGCTATAATATTTTTGGCAACATCAATATAATCATCTTCAATTAACGAATTACCAACCTTACCTCCCAAGGCTTTAGAAAAAGTGAATGCAATACCTCCGGCAATAATTAAATTATCTACTTTTTCAATCAAAGCTTCGATAATATGGATTTTAGTAGACACTTTCGAACCACCCAGTATTGCAGTAAAAGGTTTCTGCGCTTGTTTTACTACTTTATCAATATTGTTGATCTCATTCTCGACAAGGTATCCAAACATTTTATCCTTAGGAAAAAACTTAGCTAGAGTATAAGTCGAGGCATGGGCTCTATGTGCTGTTCCAAAAGCATTAAATACATATACATCTCCTAACTGAGCCAATTGTTTTGTAAAATCTTCGTCAGCATCTGTTTCTTCTTTATGAAATCTTAAGTTTTCAAGCAATAAACATTCGCCTGATTTTAGATCGTTTGAAGCACAAACAGCTTCGGCTCCAATACAATTGCTTACATATTTTACTTTTTTATCGAGTGCATTATTCAAATAAGGAAGAATGTGCTTAACCGAATATTTCTCGTCAAC
This sequence comes from Bacteroidales bacterium, assembly GCA_022360575.1. Taxonomy (GTDB): domain Bacteria; phylum Bacteroidota; class Bacteroidia; order Bacteroidales; family UBA12077; genus UBA12077. Next base: position 14,562 of record JAKSCO010000307.1, read on the forward strand.
TTTTCCTTTAGGTCTACCTAAGTGAGTCAAGAAAATAACCGATCCTCCTTCTGACAATATTTTTCGAACAGTAGGCAAAGCCGTAATTATACGAGTATCGTCGGTAATATTAAAATTCTCATCAAGCGGAACATTAAAATCAACGCGCATTAATACTTTCTTCCCTTCAAAATTATATCTGTCTATAGTTAAATTTTGTTTAATCGCTTTAATACTTGGCAGTTCTTTCCCCTCTAGATATTCGAGCAAAGCTCCTCCGGCTGTTGATATATAACTTATTTTATGCGCCAAACTATATTTGTTTACAGCAGCAATTGAATCGCCTCCTCCAATCAACGAAAATGCTCCTTTATCAGTAGCTCGGGCTACCGACATAGCAACCTTTAATGTTCCCATTGCAAAGCTAGGCATCTCGAAAACTCCGATTGGACCATTCCAAAGAATTTTCTCCGAATTCTCAATTACTTCGGCAAACTTATTTGCCGATTTTATCCCAATATCAAGCCCTAACCAACCATCAGGAATATTCATAATATTACAATGATCGATATTAGCATCATTTTTAAATTCGTCGGCAATAACACAATCGGTAGGGAGATATAGTTTTACATTATTTTCTTCGGCTTTAGCAATTATATGTCTGGCAAACTCTAAGAAATCATCTTCGACTAGCGAATTTCCTATTTTTCCACCCATTGCTTTTGCAAAAGTAAAACCAATCCCTCCAGCAATAATTAAATTATCTACCTTTTCAATTAACGATTCTATAATATGAATCTTGGTAGAAACTTTCGATCCTCCTAAAATTGCAGTAAAAGGATGTATTGGTTGATGAAGTATTTTATCAATATTATTAATCTCGTTTTCGACAAGATACCCAAGCATACAATTCTTAGGAAAGTACTTTGCAAGTGTATAAGTCGAAGCATGAGCTCTATGAGCTGTTCCGAAAGCATTATTCACATAAGCATCTCCTAAGTCGGCCAATTTCTTGGCAAATTCCTCATCGGCGTCTGTTTCTTCCTTATAAAATCTTAGATTTTCAAGAAGCAAGACATCTCCTGACTTTAACTCCGAAGCCAATCTCTTTGCTTCATCTCCAATACAATCAGAAGCAAATTTTACTTCTTTATCTAATAATTTACTTAAATGCGATAAGATTAATTTTAACGACATTTTTTCATTATAACTTCCTTTAGGCCGACCAAGGTGAGTAAGCAATATAATAGCACCACCTTCAGTAATTATTTTCTGAATTGTAGGGATTGCTGTAATTATTCTTGTATCATCAGTTATTTCAAGTTTATCATTAAGCGGAACATTAAAATCGACCCGCATCAAAACTTTTTTACCCAAAAAGTTATAGTTATCAATGGAATACATATTTGTAGTAGTTTTGTGATCTGGAGCGTAAAGATATAACATATATTTTTACGTTTAAAGCAAATTAAGCTTTGATTAAGAGATAATATATACTCCCTTTTTTAAGGGATATTTTTTGATTATTGTTACTTTTGCTAATTAACTCAAGACGAACAAAAAAAGATATGCAGTTTAAAGAAATTGTTGGCCAACATGCAATAAAAGAAAGACTAATTCATACAGTAAAAGAAAACCGAATAAGTCATGCTCAATTATTTTTAGGTTCTGAAGGATCGGGCAACTTGGCTCTTTCTATTGCATATGCTCAGTATATTTCTTGCGAGAATAAATTAGAGAATGACTCATGTGGTGTTTGTTCTTCGTGCTTAAAATTTAAGAAACTAATTCATCCCGACTTACATTTTGTTTTTCCGGTTGCTACATCAAAAACAGTAAAAAAAGATCCTGTTAGCGACGATTACATTAATTTGTGGCGCAAGCAAGTTATCGAAAACCCTTATTTCAACGAATCAAAATGGTACGAAATTATTGATGTCGAGAATAAACAGGGAAATATTAGCAAAAACGAAAGCTACGAAATATTGCGAAAGCTAAATTTAAAAACCTTTGAGTCGGAATATAAGTTTATGATTATTTGGCTTCCTGAAAAGATGAATGCTTTTGCTGCAAACAAACTACTTAAATTAATAGAAGAGCCCCCGGCAAAAACATTATTCTTATTAGTATCTGAAAGTATCGAACAAATTTTACCTACAATTTTATCGCGAACACAACTAATTAAAATCCCCAAAATAGAAAACGAAAATATTCGCGCTAAGTTATGCGATGATTTTGGGTTATCGCCCCAAGAATCAGAGGATATTGCTCATTTGGCAAATGGAAATTTTTTTACAGCCCAAAACTTAATAGATACCTCAAACGAAGAACACTACAATTTTGAGCAATTTACAATACTAATGAGATTATCATATCAACGTAAGATAATTGATTTAATTAATTGGGTTGATGAAATTGCAAGATTAGGAAGAGAAAAGCAAAAAAGTTTTCTGGCATATGCCATCCGATTGGTACGCGAAAATTTCATGCTTAATCTAAATAAAAAAGAAATTGTTTATCTAACACACGAAGAATATAACTTCTCCGAAAAATTCTCGCTATTCATTAACAACAAAAATGTTGGTCAAATTTATGAAACTCTAAATAAGGCACATTTAGATATTTCTATGAATGCTTACAATAAAATTGTATTTTTAGATTTGGCTTTAAAAATTGTAAAATTGATAAGAAAGTAATTTTCATTACTTTTGCCACTTGAAACTCTTTAAGTAACCTTTTATATTCAAAAGAGTTTATAATTTAAAATTAAAATGGATAACACAGATAAAGATATAATAAATCAACAATCCGAAGATAACACCAAAGGATGCCAATGTAATAATACCGAGTGTTGTAGCAAATTACAAACCTACGATTGGTTAAGTGACTTGCCAGCATCAACACAAAAAACAAATATTGTTGAGGTAAGATTTAAAAATACACGAAAAGATTTTTTCATTAATACAAATGGTTTACGATTAAACAAAGGAGATATTGTTGCTGTAGAAGCTTCGCCAGGACATGATATTGGAATTGTTTCGTTAACAGGCGAGATTGTCAATTTCCAAATGAAAAAACAAGATGTCGATCCTAAGACCCATGAGTTTAAAAAGATTTATCGTAAAGCAAAAACTACTGATTTAGATAAATGGTACGAAGCTATTTCGTTAGAAGACGACACCATGTTAAAAACACGACAGATAGCTTCGGATTTGAATCTAGACATGAAAATTGGCGATGTTGAATACCAAGGAGATCGAACAAAAGCTATTTTCTACTACATTGCCGACGAACGTGTCGACTTTCGTCAATTAATAAAAATTCTGGCCGAAAAATTTAAGATTCGTATTGAGATGCGCCAAATTGGGGCACGACAAGAGGCTGGGCGTATAGGAGGAATAGGATCGTGTGGTCGCGAGCTATGCTGCTCAACATGGATTACTAATTTTGTTTCGGTAACAACAAACTCAGCACGATATCAGGAAATATCATTAAACCCACAAAAGTTAGCAGGTCAGTGTGGAAAACTAAAATGTTGTTTAAACTACGAACTCGATTGTTATATTGATGCTCAAAAAGATTTCCCTGCAAAAGAAATTATTCTTGAAACAAAAATGGGGCAAGCACATCATGCTAAAACAGATATCTTCCGCAGAGTAATGTGGTATACATACGATCCTATAAACATGGTTAACTTTATACCTCTTTCGGTAGAGCGAGTAAAAGAAATTATTGTTTTAAACAATAAAGGGAAAAAAGTTGATGAATTGTTTGACAACACTAATGTTACTTCTGATAAATCACTCGATTTTCAAAACGTTGTAGGCGAAGAATCGTTAACTCGATTTGATGAAAATAAGAAGAAAAAGAAAAGACGTAATAATAGAAACAACAAAAAACGAAATAATAACAATAAGAATGATAATCGAAAAGATAACCGAAAATATAATCGAAAAAATAACAAAAAAGATAATCAGTCTTCTAATAAATAAATTCACTTATTTATTCTTGTTTGCATTTCTAGTTGCTGCTTGCGATCCTAATTTAGTTTACGAGCAAAATATCGAATTAAATAACTTGACATGGCACAAAGATTCGATAATTACAATAAATGCAAATGTAGAAGACACTATAAGCCCTCACAACATTTATGTAAATATTCGTAATACATCGAAATACGAAAAGCAAAATTTGTTTTTATTTATAACAACAACATCGCCCAATGGTACAGTTTTAAAAGATACACTCGAGTGCTACTTGGCCGATAAAAGAGGAAAATGGACTGGTAGTGGTTGGGGCGATTTATTCGACAATCAATTTTTATACAAGAAAAATATCCGGTTCCCTATTTCAGGAACATATAAGTTTGAGTATGTTCAGGGAATGCGTGTTAATGAACTTAAACACATATCTGATATTGGATTACGCATAGAAAAAGTAGAATCTATTAAGTAAAATTATTTTAACAGTGGCAAAAAGGAAATTGGCAAGATTTGCCGAAATGGAAACATTTGATCATGTTATTCAGGCATCGTTTGACGAAGTTTTTAAAACAGATTACAAATTAAAAGGCAAATGGAATAAAGATTTTTTTAAAAACGATAATCCTATTGTTTTAGAATTAGGTTGTGGAAAAGGCGAATATACTGTAGGTTTAGCCAAACAAAACCCAAACATCAATTACATTGGGATAGATATAAAAGGCGCACGAATATGGAGAGGAGCTAAAACAGTACAAGAAGAAAATCTAAAAAACGTAGGATTTATTCGTACTCGTATAGGTTTAATCAATTCTTTCTTCTCCGAAAATGAAATATCCGAAGTATGGGTTACATTTCCTGATCCTCAACCTAAGAAATATTACAAACGACTTACTTCGACTCGTTTTTTGGGATACTATCAACAATTTATGAAACAAAACGGGATTGTAAATCTTAAAACCGACAGTGCTGAATTACACGAATACACAAAAAAATTGGTTGAATTAAACAAGCTCGAAAAAATTATATGTACAAATAATTTGTATAACTCCGATATTGTTGATGATATCTTATCGATTAAAACATTTTACGAACAACAATTTCTTAGTCAAGGAAAACCTATTACATACATTAGATTTAAACTCGACAATACTCTACAACTTGAAGAACCCGAAGAAGAATAAAGAAAGTTTTTTTCAAATGGTTTACGACACTGCCCGTTTAATACCAACTGGCAGAATTACTAGTTACGGAGCTATTGCTAAGTATCTGGGATCGGCTCAATCAGCACGAATTGTTGGTTGGGCAATGAACGATTCTCATCGTCAAGACAAATATGTTCCAGCCCACAGAGTTGTAAACCGACTAGGTATTTTAACTGCCAAACATCATTTCGGGAATTCGAATACAATGAAGCGACTACTAGAAAACGAAGGGATACAAGTTGTAGATGATAAAATTGTCGATTTTAAACAACACTTCTGGGATCCATCAACAGAGTTGCTCTAAACAATTACCTCTTTTTATTCTATGCTTATCAAACAAAAAAGCGTACATAGGGTTAACATTTTAATTGTATGTATTCTATTTCATCAACCCCATTAATGAGGTCAGCACCCCCAATCATAATATCCGAGACATTATTCATAAACTTTTTAACATCGATTAATATCTTCTTTTGATCGACAAGCTCGTTAAATACATCTAATAATATGTTTTTTATATCGATAATATACCTTTTTTACATCCTTCGAGCCCAAAAAAAGGTCAAACTTGGGGTAATTTACCCTATTAATGACCTCCACGACATCAATGATGAGGTATTTTTAGTCAAAAAAATGAAGCTTTTTTCGAATTACGACCCCAATTTGGTCGAATTAGATGTGTTTTATCTCAAAATCGATGATTTTAGGTCAAATTTTAATCGATTTTCTAAAAAAAACGATGTTCCAGAGGGTATTAATCATGTCGGGAACCCCATTAATGACCTTTCAGATAGTATCAATAGTCTCCAAAACATCCGTTGAGACCAAAAAAAGGTCAAACTTGGGGTAATTTACCCTATTAATGACCTCCACGACATCAATGATGGGGGTCAGATCCCCATTAATTGCATCGACAATCTCAAACATTACCCAGTGAATATAAATAACATATACCTCTTATATCAAATATCTCGGTTTTTACATCTATCGAAATTTAAATACCTTTCGCTGCCGCACGAATCTTTCGTGTAGCTTACACGATCAATTAATTCTTTCTTTTCGCTTAAGCGGATATTTTGCTCTAGTCAATTGATAAATTTAATTTTTCTTTCTATTTATTTAGTCTTTGTACTTGATATTAATTTTTGTTTGAACAAAACCTTAATATTCGTGGTTTTACATCACGAATAGATGTTGTTTAATCAATCAATGAAAAATATATAAACAGATGAAAAAGCAGCTACTTTACTCAAATCCGAAGTATTATAGTTTGTTAAAGAAATACAACAAACTATATCTGCGACTAAAAGATA
>JAKSCO010000242.1 GCA_022360575.1 Bacteroidales bacterium
GTTACTGTAGTTACTACACATGTACACTACGATCATTTTGGGGGACATAAATATTTCTCAGATTTTTATGTACACGAAGCAGAAACCGAATGGATAAATGGGGGTTTCCCTTTGACAATAGAGCAGGTTCGAAATTTTTTAGTAGAAGAACCTTGCGATTTCCCGAGAGATTTTGATGTCAACAATTACTATTTGTTTGAAGGAGTTCCGACGAGAGTATTAAAAGATAATGACACAATTAAATTAGGAGGGCGTACAATACAGGTTTTACACACACCGGGTCATTCGCCGGGTCATATGTGTTTTTTCGAAAAGGATAAAGGATATTTATACACAGGTGATCTGATCTATATGGGCGAATTATTTGCATATTTCCCATCGACCGATCCAGTTGCTTATATGAATTCAATAAAAAAACTATTACCCTTACCTGTAAAGAAAATATTACCGGCACATCACGACTTAGATGTTCCAATAACAATTATTGAAGACATAAATAAAGCTTTTACTGATTTACATAAAGAAGGAAAACTGAAGCATGGTAGTGGAACTTTTTCTTATCAGAATTTTGGAATCAAACTTTAGAGTAAGGATAAGCTCAAGCTGCAATAATATGCATAATAGCAGCGAGAGGGTAAACGGGATGTAAGAGTAAAGTAAAATCACTTTTTTCTGAAAAAAAGAACAGAGCTGTAACAAATCGATTGACTTTGCATCTAAGCTAACAAACATTTTAAAAATAAAAAACAATGAAACAATTTACTTTATTATTTACAGCTCTGTTTATGACAATTTTAACTTATGGTCAAACTTCAGGAATCTCTGTCGAGAAAATAGGGAAAGGCGAAGTGGTAATTTTTTTACCTGGATTTACTTGCCCCGGAGATATATGGAAAGATATGATAACAGATTCGGATAAGTATCAATATCATTTGATCTCGTATGCGGGTTTTAATGGAAATACTCCGGTAGAAATGCCTTGGTATGAAAATGTAAAAGAATCGTTATTAAGCTATATAAAAGAAAATAATTTTGACAAAATACAGCTTATAGGGCATAGTGTAGGTGGCAATTTTGCTGTTGATATTGCTGCAGAATATAAAAATATTGTCGATAAGGTAGTTTTAATTGATGCTTTACCCTGTATGCGCGAAGTTATGATGCCGGGAGTACTTGCCGAAAATATACAATATAAAAATCCTTATAACGATAAATTATTGGCAATGAATTCGGATGAATTCAGAAATAGCATTGAGATGTTAGCCGTTAATATGACAAATAAAAAAGAGAAAGTAAAAGATATAATAAGCTGGATTGTAGAATCGGATCGAAAAACATATGTGTATGGTTATACCGATTTGTTAAAACTTGATTTAAGAGAAAAGCTTAAAGATATAAAATCGGAAGTATTGATTGTTGTTGCTCCTTTTCCTTCGGAGGCAATAGCAAAATCAACTATTGATAGCCAGTATATAAATCTAGAGAATAAGAGAGTAGAGATAATTGCAGATACAAAGCATTTTATTATGTTTGATCAAGCCGAATTATTAAGCAAGACAATTAATAATTTTATTTCGAATGAGTAAAAAAGAAGAGCTAGTTTTTAATTCTCTTTACCAACAATATAATGCAATGGTATTTCAAATGTGTTTGGGGTTTGTTAAAGGATACAACAGCATAGCTAGTGATATAACCCAAGAGGTTTTTATTAAAATATGGAATAACTTATCGAGATTTAGAGGAACATCGAGCTATAAAACATGGATATATAAGATAACAGTAAATACTTGTTTGGAATATGTCAGGAAATTAAAAAAGCACTACACATCATTATCAATTGATGTGGTTGATTATAATTTATCAGACGAAACAATAAACGAAAGCAAAGAGCAAAATAAAGTCTTGTATCAAGCAATTAGTAAGCTGAAAGAAATTGACCGTTTAATTATAATGATGGTGCTTGATGGGCAAGAATATGAAGATATATCAGAGGTTATGGGAATTAGTTCTGGAAATGTGAGAGTAAAGATTCATAGAATAAAAGAACGATTAAAAAAAGAATTAAGTTATGAGTAAAGATTTTGAAGATTTACAGAAAATGTGGGATGCTGAAAAATCACAAATAGCATTGAGAGATTGTAAACAAGAGATAATGCAAATTAATTCGAATAAAGATAAAAGTGTATTTTTCCATTATAAGAATATTGTAATTCTTTCTGTGATTCTAGTATTTGTTATTTTGTTTCTTAAATGTTTGGGATTAGATTTTTATTCGAGCAAAATAGGAGCAATGTGTATGTTTGGGGGATTGGTTTTGCGTATCGCAATTGAAATATTAAGTGTTATGAAAGCCCGAAGAATAGATTTTACAAGAAAGGTATTAGATACTATCCAAAAAACAAGAGAGTTTTATAGTTTCCGAAGAAAAGTACATATCCCAATTACTATTGCAATAATAACAATATATAGCATAGGTTTTTTTCTGTTAACACCCGAATTTTTGCAGTGGTTTAGTAAGCCAATGGTTTTGTTTATTGATATTTCGTTTTTAGTTATTGCTTTTATTCTGATAAAGAATATTCGGAAACCAGTTAGGCAAGAGTTATTAGATCTTGAAAAGATAATCCAATTGCAAAACGAAATACTTAATTAGGTGTAAATTATAAGAAACTGTCTACGAAAGGGCAGTTTTCTTTTGTGTAATTATAAA
>JAKSCO010000256.1 GCA_022360575.1 Bacteroidales bacterium
TATCGTTTACTCCTATTTTTAAATGCTTTGCAATATTGTATGTAAGCAGAACACTCCTATCGTTTGGTTTCAGGAATTCTCCCTCCGAAATCCAATTCTGGAAATTTGATATTAAACGATCCTTATCCGGATCAATCCCAAAAACAATTCCTCCTCGAGTGCTTAATCCTGACGAAAGCAATGCAAAAGACTGTAATCTTTTGTATATTATCGTTATTTCAGGAATATTCTGCAATGCCTGATCCAAATTGTCCGGAATAGAAAAAGCATTATTTATCGACTTATTTTCATTGAAATCCGGATGCTGAACTTGAAAATACCCTGACGACAACTTTACCGACATGTCAATCATATTTCCAAAAGTTCCTTCCTGTATCGAACTCATTGTCGTAGCTATTAACACTCCAAAAAATATAGATGCAATGGTAATAAATGTTCTACGTTTATTACGCCATAAGTTTCTCCATGCCATTTGTAATTTTCTCATTCGCTTATATTTTAATTTATTATTCGGTCACACAGACTTCTCATAAATCTTTACGATCGTACATACATAGAACTCATTTTAATTTCTTCATATTTTGCTGAGAAAAAAAAGAGTTAGGAATATCTACATTAAATTTTATATAATTAATTTCGAGTACCGTTTTTTGGTTTTCTTTATCAGCAGGAATCACTTCTATCCTAGTTGGAATTTTTCTTCCATCTATTATTTTTATCTCGCTTCCCAGTTCTGTTTTTACCAAATACTCATCTTCATCGTAATACTCTGATCGGAGCATTAAATATTCATCTTTGCTAATCCACCGAATAACTTTACCCCAAACTACAGCTGCATCTTCTTTCGGAAGCATCTCTATCTTCCAACAATTTGTATTATCAATCTCTTCTGTAGCTAATAATTTATGGGTAAAATCTACAACCATCGATGATTCTTTTAATATATCATCGTTTGTATAGTCAGATCCCATCCATCCACTTCCCATCATCGACGGAGGCAATTTTATCATACGATTTATTCCCGGAAGCCAATGCCACATCTCAGTTTTACGTTTCAAAAAACTTTGCCCTTTTTCTTTATCTGGCGAAGTAATCAGGGTCATTGAATAGTTTCGATCTAAAACCCACGACTTGAATTTAACTGTGCGTTTCCACGTAGGACGCAAAATTGTCATAGTCATTGAACTTTGATTTGATTTTTCGCCATTCCACTTTTCATCAGCCTTCTTTATTATTTCGCTTGCTGTTTGCGCTTTAGTAAATACTGAAAACAGTAATAAAGTAACTAAAGTCAATTTTACTTTCATGATTTGGTCTTTTATAAAAAGTTAAAATCTAAATTATTGTCATATCTCCTGCTTTCTCTATATTATCTTGATTTTGCTTAATAAACATAGTCTTCATTTGTTTTTTTAGCTTATTCGTTAGTTCTTTCGTATACATTTCAGGTGCATATGCATACATTAATGTAAAACCCTTAAAAATTGACGAAAACAAAACAACAGCCAATTCTGGATCTTTGAAGTTTTGAGCCTCGAAGAAATTAAACATAAGCTGCTGGTTTTTTTGAGCTCTACTAATCATATTCTCATTCAATATTAATTCTAATACTTTAGGTTGAATTGTTAATTGATAAAAAAATCTCCATTCTTCAGGATTTGTAGTAAGCATCTCAAAAAAACGATCGAAAAAATTTTCAGCTTCTTCTGGAGTAATAATCTCATCGTGATTAGGATCAAGGATATTCATTATGCGATTTGCAATAGAGTTGAAAAGGTTTGACAGCAAATCTTCTTTATTCTTAAAATAATTGTATAACAAGCCCTTTGAAATACCTGCTTCTTTGGCTATTTGACTAATTGGTGTTGAATGATATCCATTATTTGCAAATAGTTTTAAAGCAACTTGACGTATGAGTTCTTTTTTTTCTTCTCTGATTTCTTCAAATTTCTCTGGTGTTCGTGGCGACATAATACTTATAATTGGATAGTTGGTTAAAATAAAACCATTTTGAACGAACGGTTAGTCAAAGTTCTAAAAATAAAAAGCAAAAATCAA
>JAKSCO010000238.1 GCA_022360575.1 Bacteroidales bacterium
ACCTGCAATATATGCATTAAATGTTTCGGGGTAATTCTTAAAACAATGTATGGTAAACATACCTGTGTACGAGTATCCATAAAGAATCCTAAAAGATTCCGTTCTGTAATTTTTATTGATATAAGGAAATAGTTCGTTTTTAAAGAATGAAATAAATTTATCTGCATTTCCGCTTCCCGGAAGAGAATCAACTCCAGGATTAAAATCCTTATTTCTGTCAATATTTGGAATTCCCACCACTATCATTTTAGGAATGGTTCGTAGCCATGAATTTAGTTCTACAAGTCCAGATAAAGGTTTAAATGTATTTTCTGCATCCATAATGTAAAGCACAGGATAGTTAGAAACATTATTATCATACCCCTCGGGTAGGTGTATATAGATATCTCTATTCTGATTTAAAATTACAGAATGTATTGTATGTTTTTTCCCTATAACAATCTCCTCTTTTTGTGCAAAAAGGGTGCATACAGAAAACACAGTAATAAAAATAAAGGTGAAAGCTGTTTTTTTCATTTCAGTTTAGTTTAAAGTTAAACACAACGATTAGTGTATGATTTCGTAAGGGGTTGTGCCCCTTTTGCCTATCAAGTTACAGCAAAACACGGAGCGTGTTACTACGCCCCAAAAACCACTGAAACCCTTATTAACTATACCGCGTGTTAGCGTCTGGCAATTTTAGTTGTCTGAACCAGAATTATTGCTATTCTCAGTCGACGATGAACTTTGTCCACTTGCATTAGTAGAATCTCCAGAACTTTGGTTTTGTGCTGAACTTGTCGGTTGTGGTTGGTTTGTCAATGCTCGTGGAATAGGTTGTACAGGTATCGCTTTTTCGAATATCTGTTCACCTTGGATGTTTTGTCCGCCTTGTTCAGTTAACGACTTACTCTGTTCATTTTGAACTGGTTTTTCTTCGTTTGCCATAATTTTAATTTTTAATTGTTTTTACAAGTGTCTATATAAATACAGTCTTTTACTTCTCCTTTAATTTGAATTGATATACTATCACTCAAAGATTTTTCAATCAGGATATTATTTGTTTTTTGTTTATCTATCTTGCTATTTGCAACATTCATATTAATCACGGTGAAAGTAATGAGTAAACCTATTCCAATCACTAGAGTCGCAATAATTGTTTTATTTATTAAACCTATCCAGTCATTATCTTGAACATTAAAATCATTTTTCTCAATTTTTTTAATTCTCGCCATTATCTGTCTCGATGAAATATAATGAGCAACAAAACCTATCAAGATTGTAAGTCCAAACAGGATTAACGCAATATAATAAAGAATTAAGCAAACTGCTTCGTTAATCGGTACAATATCCTTTAAGAAAGCCAAACTTATCGCTAATGCACCGCTACTCAGATAGAGTGCCTGCGTATCAAATTTTTCAATTCCATAACGAAAATCAGTGTACAAATCCTTTATGTATTCTCGTTTTATTTCTTCAGTATTTTGATTGCTATCTGACATATGCTTATGTTTTATGTGTCCGTTTTGCTTGGCGCTAACGTTATGAATATGCGTAGTGGCAGATTGCGTGGTAATTACCTTTCAAACCGCTACTTTGCTTATTAAATATTATAAAGCTCAAATTTACCAAATCGCCTCGCATTACGTATATTTATTGTTGTAGCCAGTTAATTGTCTGATATCACTTTATTTTAATCTTTAATATCTCTACTATCAATCTATTAAATTCCTTATCTCCCTTATTTCTAGAAAATAGTTGTTTCTCAAAAACAAAATAGTCAGAGCCATTATAATATTCAATCAGATATTTTGGATAAAAGTTTAAACCAACCTCTGTAAAATATTTTTCTTCATTAAAATCAATCTGATCCAATCTTGATATTATTTTTTCAACCTGCTTGCCACTTAATGATATTGAATCATTATCACTGAGGATATAATCTAAGTTGTTATTAAAATACCCCATTTTATGAACAAGCAAACCTTTATTTAATTCTACTCGAATTGAATAATAATCTCGTTCACTTTTAGATATTTTCTTTGGAATTATGAATCTTAAAACCTTTTCACCTGATTTCTGAAATAACTTTGGTTCTATCAAGTTGTTTAAAATGTACGAATACTGCAACTCTTTTATGAAAGGCTCAAAACTATAAGTATGCGGGTAATGGTTTTTATAGGAAGTACTGTCTTTTATGAGAATTTCAAAACGACTATCTATCTTGATTTTATTCTCAGTATCAATCAATATTGAATCTTTGACTGACTCTCTCTGTTTATTGAATCTATATAAATTACCCAAACCTTTAGTATCATAAATCAAGCCTTTTTTGAAGTAGAAACTCCCATCAGGTTCTATTATCACTGTAAATTTTATGATAGAATCTTGTTGTTGCAACTCTAAGTGTTTTAATTTTAAAAAATTAAAATTTTGGCATAATCCATACGAAGCGATTAATCCCAAAGTGAATATTAATATTATTATTCTTCTCATTTCAATATCTTTCTAAGTCAGGTGCAATCAAATAGAAACTCCATAAATATCGTTTGACTCTCTCTTAATTGGCTACAACAATTATATAAACAAATTACGTTTATTTCTCTATTATATATTACATATACACGCTTAATTTGGCTGTGTATATGTACCTTCTTTGCTCAAGGCTCACATCCTTCAGATATCTTGTTGCATTCATGGTTAATATTTTTAACAGTAATTAAAGATTTGTTATCCCCCAAAGAAGCTTCCCGAAAGTACCACACTTTATGGTAAAAACAAAAGAATATTCGACAATCTTTTTCTTATACAGATGTTCTTTTGGTATAATTTAACATTAGGGCTAAACACATAATATAAAATCTTAAATTTGAATAATATTTATATGGGTGAGTTTTTCTTGTATAAAGCAGTATTCTTTTATTTCTAAAAACTAAAAATAAGAATATATAATAGGCCGTGTAATAAAAAATATTTTTTGGTGTCATAAGAAAAACATTTGCAAAATCTCCTAAATGGACGAAAGAATTCTTTTAGATAAAATTGTACAAAAAGACGAAAAAGCTTTTCAGAGTTTTGTTGAGAAATATCATCATCTTGTTCTTAATATTTGTAATAATATCTTGAATAATTATGATGATGCAATGGATGTTTCGCAAGAAGTTTTTATGAAATTCTACGAGTCGATAGAATCTTTTCGTGGCGATTCAAAAATAACAACCTGGTTGTATCGTATATCTGTTAACAAATCACTTAACTTTTTGCGATCTCAAAAAAGAAATAAGTGGTTTTCTAGTTTAGACATTCTTTTTAGCAACGAGTCGAAAGCAAAAGAACCCGAAGATCGAAATCTTAAACCCGATGAAAATATTGAACAAAACGAAAACAAGAAAGTTTTATATTACGCCCTAAATAAATTACCCGAAAAACAACGGATAGCTATATCGTTAAATAATTTCGAGAATTTAGCATATAAAGAAATTTCTGAAATTATGGATATCTCGGTTTCCGAAGTGGGGGTACTAATAAATAGAGGAAAAAAGAAATTACACAAAATTATAGTCGAATATTATAAGAAAAACTAAATAGATTGTAATAATTACTAGATAATTAGTGTCATATAACAAACAATTGTGATTATGAAATGTAGCGAAACAATAAAAAAATTATCGTCATACCTTAGCAACGAATTGTCATTAGATGATGAATATGCTTTAAAATCGCATTTAGATCAATGTTCAGAGTGTAATGAGTATTATCAAAAGCTAAAAGAGACACTACAATATCTTAAGCCTACTCAGGATATTAAAGAGGATGTATTTTATTATACTCGCTTAAAGCAGAAAATGGAAAATAAAATTTATAATCCGATAAAATCATCGCTTATATCTTTAGTAGTTCGATCAACTTTATATTTTGCTTCCATTATATTTGCTGTTTTTATCGGGATACAAATAGGGTCGTATACCGAAAGCTATAAGCAATTGTCTGATTTAAATCCTGACGATAGCTACATCAAAGTTTTCTCAGATAAACAATATTTTAATGATTTTGATTTAGAAACTGTCGAGTCTACTTTGATTAACGAAGAAAATACTAAT
>JAKSCO010000346.1 GCA_022360575.1 Bacteroidales bacterium
ATCCAACATGCGATCACTTTCGAGCCAAAAGGCTGTTTCTAAATTCTGTTTTGGTAAACTCAGATAATAGTTGGTATAGTCATTATTGGTAAAGGCATTATTTTCACCCCCAGCATTTTCTAATATCTGATCAAAATTATCGGCATTCTTGGAACCTGTAAACATTAAGTGCTCAAATAAGTGGGCCATTCCTGTCATTTCAGGGCTCTCATGTTTTGCTCCCACCTTATATAATGTATTCACGCAAACCAATGGGGTAGTGGTATCTTCATGAATAATTACGGTAAGTCCGTTGGGTAATATTTCTTTATGGTATTTCAACATTCTAATTTGTCTCCAATATTTATTAGTGATTTTCTGTTTTAGCATGATTAGAGTGCGAAAGTATAAAATACTTACATATGATTAAGTGCTTATGTAAGAAATATTTTGATCTTTATCCATTTTGATTCAATAGTTTTAGTCCTTTGATTCCTATTATATATTATTACTTTTACACCGAAAGTTTAATATTATTAGATATGAAGCCCTTTAGGATTGTTCGATTAAATAAGCATTTGGATAAAAAAGAACCTGTAATTTAAGATCTAGGAGCAGGGAGTCATTCTGCCAGTATTACTAAAAAGTATTACCCTAATTGTACTTACCATGGAGTTGATATTGTTGATGATTATTACAATGATGATAATGATCGGAAATCTATGGATAAGTTGTTTCTTATGGATTTAACTGAGTTAAAGTTTGATCAGTTGAATGATAATGCTTATGATGTTATTATTATGTCTCATATTATTGAACATCTACATAATGGGGATAAGGTAATAGAAGGGATTTTAAGTAAATTAAAGCCAAATGGATTATTGTATGTTGAGTATCCTTCTGTAAAGAGTGTTAACTTACCATCTATGCGAGAAACCTTAAACTTTTTTGATGATCCTACTCACTGTAGACTTTATGATGTTAAGGAGATATATAATCTGATGATGAAGAATAAGTTTTCTATGTTTAGATGCGAGATCTTTAAACGCAGTTTTATTCTTTTCGACCAGTTTTGAAAAATTGGTACCGCAATATGGGCAGAATTTGATAATTGTTTCAGTACCCGCATTTACAGTGATTGGAAACGAAGCGCCCTCCGGCATCAATTCCTCCCAATTTGAGGGAACTCCTCGCGATTGCAGTTTTATTCTGTTACTGGAAGATCCAGCTTCGAATACTACTGATAATCCAGGGTCACCAGCATCATAAATAAGATTACTGAAAGCCTCACAACACCAATTG